>CAJTVH010000018.1 GCA_910579745.1 uncultured Clostridia bacterium
TAAACAGAAAAGCCTTTCTGTTTCGTTTTATTTTTTATAATTTTTAGCGCGTATTTTAGTTTTCAGATACTCTCTAACAAACCCAAAAAATAATAATGTCTCCCGACATATAACCCCATTAATTCTCAAAAAACACCATTATTATTTTATCGTTCCGCCACGTTCAAACCTCTTCTTCCATTTTCCGCCGATATAAAATATATACGACATAATTGACGCGACAACCCAGCCAACAGGCCATGCGATCCAAACCCCCTCTTCACCGAAAGGAACCGATAAAATAAAAGCGAGAACAACGCGTAATATAAAATCCGTTAATGTTGAAATCATAAATCTTTTCATATCCCCAGCGCCTCTTAAAATACCGTCACAAACAAATTTAATAGCGATAATAGGATAAAAAGGCGACGTTATAAGTAGAAATTTTAATCCTTCCTCTACAATTTCCTCATTTCCATCACTAAGAAATATACCTACCATTTCCGTGCCGAAACCTAAAAAACAAATCATAAAAGGAACACTTATAATCCACATCATGACCGTACCCGATTTAAAACATTGTTTAACTCTCTCTATCTTTCCCGCGCCAAAATTTTGCGCCGCGAAGCTTGAAACAGCGCTGCCTAAAGTAGTAAGAGATGTAATTGAAAAAGTATTTAATTTTATAGCTGCGGTATATCCGGCAATAACAACCTCGCCAAAACTATTTACTTTATTTTGTATAAATAAATTTCCGACAGAAATAAAACTTTGCTGTAATATGCTAGGAATAGCCACTCGTGATATTTTTAAAAGCATACTTAATGAAAAAATCACATACTTTCCGCATTTAAGATAATATAATTTTCTCATTAAAATAAACGCTGAAAATAGAGAAGACACCCCCTGTGCGATAAATGTCGCCCGCGCTATTCCTGAAATTCCCATTTGAAAGTATTCTACAAAAACAATATCAAGTAAAATATTTAATATTGATGAAACAATCAAAAAACAAAGAGGAGTCTTTGAATCTCCTAAAGCGACAAAAACACCATTACATATATTATATAAAAATAAAAAAAACATTCCAAATATATAAATCTCAAGATATATTGAGGAATCCTCAAAAATTCCATCAGGAGTTTTTAAAACAGAAAGAATGCTGTCGCAAAACAACACGCCTAAAATAGTAATAATAATACTTAATATAATTGTTGTTACAAGAGAAGTGAAAACAGCCGTTTTCATTTTCTCAAAATGGCTGCCTCCAAAAAGCTGAGATATTATAACTGAGGCTCCTATATTAATTCCCGTCGCCACCGCGATAAAAATCATTGTTATAGGATAAGACGCTCCTATAGCCGCCAAAGCGTCTGAGTTTATGTAAGTTCCCGCTATAACCGTGTCAGCTATGTTATAAATCTGCTGAAAAATAACACTGATAAGCATAGGCAAAGAAAATTTCCATAAAATTTTTGTAGTCGAGCCCTCTGTCATATTTGTCATAAAAAAGCCTCTTTTCTAAAAATATTAATAACTAAATTCTTTATATATAAAATAAATAGCCCCCTAAAAATTCTCTTCCGCTGTTTTTCCAAAATAACATTAAGCACCCCTTGCCTAAAAACAGGGGTGCTTAATATCACGATATGCTAAATATCACCAGACATATAATATAATCATAGAGTATCTTCTTAAAACTATACAACTAAAAAGGTTTTAAAAATATAAATATTATTTTAAAATATAAAAACACTTATAGCGTATCTGAAAACTCTTGCCAACTGTTAAAAGTATATAAAACCTTATTTTTACTTTCTCAAAACCCAAATATCTAAAAATTTATTAAAAAATAAACGAGAATGATTCAATTTCATCTTTAATATAACTTTTTACTCGTATTTTATTTTTAGATACGTTATAAAACAAAAATTTAAATAACTCAATCCAGATTCTCAGCAAAAAGACTTTCTTTTTTTAGCTTTTGCCTATAAAAAAATCTTTGAGCGAAAAGTTTTATCGTAGCAAAAACAGGAACAGCTAAAATCATACCCCAGAGTCCAAAAAGCTCAGCCGCTACAGCGAGAGCTATAATAACCATAACCGGACTCAATTTAACATTTTCACCTACAACTTTCGGACCAATAACGATTCCATCAAGCTGTTGCAGCACAATTATGACAATAGCTGCGTAAAGCGCCTTTATAGGCTCTCCGCTCAATAAAGTAACAATCATCGCAAGTACAAACGCTATAAAAGCGCCAAAATAAGGTATTATGTTAGCAAATCCTGAGACTATTCCGATTATAACCGCGAAATCCACGTCAACTAGCATAAGCCCAACGCTTATAAGGGCCGACATAATAGAAGCGTCCATAATCTGCCCCCTGATATATCCTGAGAAAACAGCGTCAATATCGCTTGCGGCGTTTTGTAAAACAACATTAAATCTATGCGGTAAAAAAGCGTTAAAAACTTCTTTAAATTTATATTTAATGCTTTCTTTATCCCTTAAAAAATAAAAAGCGATTACAAAACCGATTAAAATATTTAAAAATCCACTAGCGAAAGAATATATAAAGTCAACAATACCGTTTCCTATATTGGAAACAAACATTGTAAATTCTCTGGTAAAAGAATTTATATATTGCTCAATATACTCAAACACTCCATAAACCTTCAAAAGACCTTCCATATTATCATATATTTTTGAAAAATCAGAAAAAGAATTATTCACAAAAGCGATTACACTCTCAATAATATCATTCCCGCCGCTTTCGCTTATTTTCCCCACAAGAAAGTTTATACTTAAATAAATTAAAAATATAATAATCAAAAAAGTAATTACCGTACCCGCGGTTCTTTTTTTGTAAACAGCTTTACTTTTTTTTACCTCAATTCTCTTTCTCACCCGAAACTTAATTAAAATTTCCCTTAGTTTTTTATTTTTTTTAATTTGAGGCAAAATATATTTGCTGGAAGCGATGTCATATTTATTTTGAAAAAAGTCAACCGCTGGATCAAGTATATAGGATATTATAAAAGCGATGACAAGAGTAGCGCACACAGAAAGCATCCAGCCAAAAAAATCACTCAGACCAGTATAAATCTCGCCTAAATTCGTGATTATATAAGCGATAAAATCAACACATAATTTAAGAGCGTATATTATAACAACCGTAACAACAATATGAAATGAAAATTTAATATAATTTTTATCCCATGGTAACTTCACAAAACCACCTGCACTTTTTCTTGTTCTTTGTCAATTTTCTCGTTGAATCGTAAAAATTTTTTTAAATTGTTATCTGTAAATTAATCATTATTTTAAACACATATTAAATTTTAACTTTATATCATTGTAAATTCCTAAATATCTCAAGAAGAAACAGCCAGCATCTCTCAATAGACGAAATACTCGCTCTTTCCTTAGGTGTATGAATGTCGAAAAGGTCTGGACCAAAAGAAATCATATCCATATCAGTTTTTTTCTTAGCGAAAATCCCGCATTCAAGACCAGCGTGAACTATTTCCTCCTCAGCCTTTTTATTAAATAATCTTTCATATGTCTCCATACATAATTTTCTTATCTTTGAATTTTCATTATATTCCCACGCCGGATAATCGCCAATATAGGTAACATATCCCCCCGCGAGTTCTGAAATTGTTTTTATTTTATCGTAAATAAAATATTTTTGTGAAACGACAGAACTTCTTACAGCGCAGATAAAAATAATCTCATTGTCAATTACTTTAACCGCTCCCAAATTATTAGAACTCTCAGTCAGCCCGTCAACGTCAAAACTTACGGTCTGAACCCCATTTGGCAAAAGCGTAATAACCGCAATAATATTCCTCACTGTATCCTCTGAAAAACATAATTCCTGTTTAGTCGTCTCATTAAATTTTATAATTATCCCGCTGTCGTTATTTTTAAATTCCTTTACGAAAATACTATTTATATCATTAATATTATCCCGAATATCCGATAAAAGCGTTTTATCAAAAGAAATAACACACTCTGCCTCTCTCGGAATAGCGTTGTCCTTAATTCCACCTGATATATAATTAACGTTAATATCAAATTCAGAGGTAAGGGAATTAAGAAGTCTCGCCATAAGAACATTAGCGTTTGCCCTTCCCTTATTAATATCTATTCCCGAATGACCCCCGTTTAATCCCGTTATCATTATAGCGTATGAAACTAAATTTTTGTCTTGCTTTTGATATTTAAGGGGCAGATGAGTATGTGTTTTCATACCGCCGGCGCAGCCGCCCGTAAAAACACCCTCTTTCTCCGAGTCAATATTTAAAAGTATCTTTCCATCAAGTAAATTTCCGTCAAAAGCTGCCGCCCCGCACATGCCTACTTCCTCATCTGTAGTGAAAATAATCTCAAGAGCTGGATGCTCTATAGAATCATCATCAAGGAGAGCGAGCCCCATAGCGACAGCAATACCGTCATCCGCTCCAAGAGTCGTTCCGTTCGCTTTTATAAAATCACCCTCATAAATAATCTCAATAGGGTCTTTAAGGAAATCGTGAGTAACATCTTTATTTTTTTCACAAACCATATCAAGATGCCCTTGAATAACAACAGTAGGAATATTTTCAAAACCATTTGAGGGCGGCTTTTTAATAAGAACGTTTAAAGCCTCATCTTGTTTTACCCATAAATCTCTCTTTCTGGCAAAGTCAACAATATAATCGCTTATTTGTTTTTCATTGCCTGAACCTCTCGGAATCTTACTGATTTCTTCAAAATAACGCAAAACATTTGAACAATTTAGATTTTCAAAACTCGCCATATGAAGACCTCCAAATAATTAATTTTTAAAACTATGAACAGGCGCCGGAATTCTTCCGCCTCTTTTAATAAACGCCTCACAGCTGTATTTATTCACAGGCATAATAGGAGCATAACCCAAAAGCCCGCCAAACTCAATGCTGTCACCGACTTCTTTTCCTATAACCGGAATAATTCTTACAGCCGTTGTTTTGTTGTTTATCATACCAATAGCCATTTCATCGGCAATAATCCCAGAAATGGTTTCAGCCGAGGTAGACCCTGGTATAGCAATCATATCAAGACCAACCGAACATACGCATGTCATCGCCTCAAGCTTCTCAAGAGTAAGCGCCCCTATTTCCGCGGCCTCAATCATACCATGGTCCTCGCTTACTGGTATAAACGCTCCGCTAAGCCCCCCTACATAGGAAGAAGCCATAATTCCGCCTTTCTTCACATTATCATTTAATATAGCTAAAGCGGCAGTCGTGCCTGGCGCGCCCGCTCGCTCAAGACCCATTTCGTTAAAAATCTCCGCTATACTGTCTCCAACGGCAGGCGTAGGAGCCAGTGAAAGATCTATTATGCCAAAAGGAATTCCCATTCTTTTAGAAGTTTCCTGAGCTACAAGCTGTCCAACTCTTGCAATTTTAAAAGCGGTTCTTTTAACCGTCTCGCAAAGCGTCTCAAAATCGGCTCCCCTCACGTTTTCCAACGCGCGTTTAACAACACCCGGACCGCTTACCCCAACATTAATAACAAGGTCTCTCTCACCCACACCGTGGAAAGCTCCCGCCATAAAAGGATTATCTTCCACAGCGTTGCAAAACACCACAAATTTGGCGCAGGCTATAGAACCTTTATCTTTTGTCATAAATGCCATTTCCTTAATAATTTCGCCCATTTTCTTTACGGCGTTCATATTTATACCATTTTTAGAAGTACCTACATTAACTGAAGAACATACTCTTTCCGTAACCGTTAAAGCTTCCGGAATACTTCTAACAAGATTAATATCCCCTTTTGTGCTTCCTTTTTGCACAAGAGCCGAATACCCCCCGATAAAATTCACTCCAACTTCCTTAGCGGCTTTATCAAGAGTTTTCGCTATAGAAACAAAACCGGCGGTATCAATATTACCGCCCACAAGACTTATAGGAGTAACGGAAATTCTTTTGTTTACAATAGGAACACCGAATTCTTTTGAGATATCCTCTCCAACAGAAACAAGATTAGCGGCGTTTTTTGTAATTTTATCATAAATTTTGTCATTAAGTTTATTTATATCGGAATCAGCGCAATCAAGTAAATTAATACCCATAGTAATAGTACGGACGTCAAGATTAGCTTCCTGAATCATTTTATTTGTTTCAAAAACCTCATAACGTGAAATCATATATATCCCCTCCGAAAATTAGATTCTATGCATGCTATTGAAAATTTCTTCGGATTGAAGCCTTATATCGACACCAATTTCTTTACCAAGCTTTTTAAGCTCCTCAACAGTATTTTCAAACTTATTTAAATTTTCGGAAGCGTCAACAATCATCATCATATTAAAATATCCGCTAATAATAGTTTGTGAAATATCAAGAATATTCATGTTCTTTTCGGCAAGATATGTACATATCTTAGCTATAATGCCAACGCTGTCTTTACCAATAACCGTAATAATGCCCTTCATCGAAAAAATCCTCCTATGTAAATTCATATGTATAATATTCTAACATATAAAAATATATTTTTCAACGAATAAATAAAAAAGTTTTCGATAATATTATTAACACCTTTAATCTAAATATTCTCAAAAATATGCTTTAAAATAATTTAATTAGAGCGTATCTGAAAACTATCATAAGCTATCAGTTATATACTAGAAATATCCAAAAAATTATTAAAAAATAAACGAAAACGGTTCAATTAAACAGAAAAGCCTTCCTGTTTCGTTTTATTTTTTATAATTTTTCACGCGTATTTTAGTTTTCAGATACGCTCTAAAAAACACTGTTTAATATAACCGATAGAAACAATCGATTATAAAAAACAGCGTTTTTAAAATAACCACGCTAAAATGATTTAACTAAAATTTATCAAAATCAACGCGTCGCGTGAGCCATACTTGTATCTTCAATTCTTCCGTATAAACTAAGCGAATAAAGACCCGCAATACCAACCAAAGCGTATATAACACGGGTAAGCCAGAAACCTGTTCCCCCAAATATTGTAGCGACAAGGTCAAATTGGAAAAAACCAATAAGTCCCCAGTTAATCGCGCCAATAATAACTAATGTTAAAGCAATCCAATCAAAAGGTTTTATTCTCATTTCCATTCCTCCTTGCGATAAAATAAAAAATAATAGCAGTAGCTATCAATTCTTATTATACTCAATAATTAATCTTTTATACTAAAATCTATCTGAAAACTCTGTAATAATTGTCAAAACTATACAAACAATAAATATATAAAAAATATACGTCCTCTTTGATATAATAAACTGGAGCGTATCTGAAAACTAAAATATGCACAAAAAATTATAAAAAATAAAACGAAACAGGAAGGCTTTTCTATTTAATTGAACCGTTTTGGTTTATTTTTTAATAATTTTTTGGATATTTCTAGTATATAACTGATAGCTTATGATAGTTTTCAGATACACCCTAAAATATTAAAAAATCAAAAAATAATAAAAATATCCAATAATCACTAAATATTGTCATACTTTACTCAATTCTTTTCTTTTTAAAAATAAATCACAAAGATATTTATATATCTCAGAAATAATTAACGTTACAAAAAGTGAAATAATCACCCTGACAATTTCATTTTTGTTTATATATGGAATTAAATTTTTATTTATAAATATAAGCTCAACTTTTTCATAAATTAAATATGTTTCCAATGTATAATTGCCTATATACTCAAAAAACTTTTTAATAAAACAATTATTATCCAATGAATCCAGAACAGCTGAAAAAACAATGCAAAAAGCTATAGATAGAGGAGCGTATAAACATCGCCTAAACTTTAGTTGCCCAAAAATACCACTTTCACAATAAAGTAGCGCCACACATAATATTATAACAAAAATAGAATAAGTAATAATCCTTACATAATTGGTTTTAAAATTGTTTTTAACAAAATAACCAGCGGCACATCCAAATAAAAACACCGGAACTCTGGAAAAAATCATCTCAAACCATCTTCGATTATTCTCATTAAAAAAATAAATGTCATTATATAAAAAATAATATATAAAAATACTCAAAATAATAGGCAAAATTATTAAATATAAAAGAAAAACCTTACTATTAATTTTTATAAAAAATAATTTATATATAAAAGGAAATAACAAATAAAAAATTAAAATGACAACAATAAACCATTCGACTATATTGTTCTCTGTAAAAAAACTTATTAGTGTTACGTCAGCGAAATAATCCAATAGTCCTCTTCCCATAACTTTATCATAAAACGCGAACCAAATTAAACAAATAGGCAAATATATTGGTATAATTCTTAAAAATCTTTTCTTATAAAATTCTTTTAAATTATGATTTTTACTATATGAATAATACAAACCGATACCTGATAAAAATAAAAATATATCTACACCAAACTGAAAATTCTTCTTTATAAGATAAAAAGTCGTATCTTGTCCCACAGCAAACCGAGAATGAAAAAACAGTATAAAAATACACGCGATTCCAAACAAATATTTCCTGTTTTTACTTATAATGTTAAAATTATACCCCCCCCCCCCCCATTTCCAAATTTATCCATTTTAGTACTATTTTTCAAACTATTTTCCTCCTTAAAATTATATTTATAATGGATTATTTTACCACAAAATATAATTCAAGTAAATGATAAAAAAATTATATATTCCAAAGTATACCTAAAAGTTAAAACATAAGTAAAAAGTTATAAAACAGATTTTCAAGTTACTTTTTATTTCTAGAATATTTAAAAATAAAAAAAGTAACCTGTCACTATAATTATCAAATCAATAATTAAAGCAACAGGTTACTTACTCGAATTTTCATCTGAACCTTCTATTTCCGACCACTCCTTTCCTCCCTCGTCTATCTCCGTCTTTTATCAAAGCCAAATAATCATATCAACTTATTTATATACTTTATTTATTAATGCCATACGCTAAACTTTGAAATACCCTCTATATGAAATCATTTCCAAACAACGCAACCTTTTATAACTTTAAACCCGATCTTGTTTGAAATATGATGTAATTAATCCCGCAAATTTCAAAATTATAATTCATATGCTTTTTTTTATTTACTCACTCAAAAAATTCTTAATTAAAATATTATTGTTTAATTCACTTAAACTTAATAAATAATCCCAGCGCATTAATAAATAACTTTCTAATAAATTGATAAGAATTAAGTTTTTGACGGACTCACCTCTCATAATATACAAAACAGACAATCAATTAAACAAAACCAATATAATTATTGTTAAGCTTAATCATTATGTCCTTGACTTGTTATAGTTATATTATACATAGCATTTATTATTTTGTCAATAGTTTTTATATTAATTTTATAATTTTTTTAAAAAAATGTATTAAACCTGTTTAATACATAAACAATAATGGATGACAAAAAACTTTTTCTCTAGACAAAACCTGATTTTCATAGTAATACTTGGAAAATATCTAAAAAAATACATAGGAAAAGTCTTCTTAAAGTGACTTTGAAAAGATTATCTAAAAAATCTATTATAAAAAACTTTCTAAAAATATCGAAAAGTTACTGTATCTATTTGCTGATTTATAATTTCACATAAAAAAACAACTTGTATTTTGTATTATTATAAAACAATTTTGAATACTCTTTAGCTTGTCATAACTTTCCATCTGAAATACAATTTAAATGGAGGTGTTTTTATGGAAATAAAACATATAGTTATACTTATTATGCTGCTTTACATATTTATTTTCCCTGACAAAGCAAAAGCTGAACAAATAACTGTCTATTATCTAAAAGACGATGACGTTTACGCTTCTATGCTTAGTCAAAATTTTGAGATAAAAAATACCAGAAATATAGCGAAAAAAACTTTTATAACACTTGACAAACTCTTTAATAACGTTCAAAATATTAATTATGTTCCAAAGAATACAAAAGTTTTAAATGTGGAAAAAGTCGGAAAAAAGTTATATATAAATATAAGTGGTGAAATTTTAAGTTACGGCGGCGGTTCAACTTATGAAGTCGGCCTCGTTCGCCAGCTTCTTTATAATATTTTTCAATTTGATGAAATAGAAACCGTTTCAATTTTTATAGAAAATAAAAAAAGCTATTTTCCAGAAGGCACTTTGATTTATAATTATAAAAAGTCTGATTTTTTAGAGCTGCTAAATAATTAACGAAAGGAAAAACATATGCATAAGAAAAAAATAATATTCGCAACAAAAAACAATGGTAAATTAAAAGAAATACAAGCTGTTCTTTCTGATACGTTTGAGGTTATCTCAATGAACGACGCCGGATTAAACATTGATGTTGATGAAAATGGTACGACCTTTGAGGAGAACGCCTTAAAAAAGGCCGCTGAAATTATGAGAATAAGCGGGGAAATCGTATTAGCCGATGATTCCGGTTTAGAAATAGATTATTTGGATAAAGCCCCCGGCGTTTATTCAGCGAGATATATGGGAGAAAATACCCCCTATTCGATAAAAAACAATAAAATTTTAGAGATTTTAAAAAATGTTCCCGAAGAAAAAAGAACAGCTCGGTTTGTATGCGTAATCGCCGCTTCTCTCCCCTCTCCATATAATAAAACATTAACCGCGAGAGGAACAATAGAAGGCATAATCGGTTATGAGATAAAGGGAGAAAACGGTTTTGGATATGACCCTATTTTTTATCTTCCTGAAAAAAAACTCACCACAGCGCAGCTTTCATTAACAGATAAAAATAAAATAAGCCATAGAGGGAAAGCGCTTCATATAATGAAAAATAAACTTATAGAAATATTTAAATAAAGGAGCCGCCGATGAAAATTCTTGTTTTCAGTGATTCTCATGGGAATTTAAGCAACTTAGAATTAATTTTAACTCAATATAGGGAAAACACAGAGTATGTAATCCACTTAGGAGATTATGACAGTGATATTTCTGAAATGAAAACTCCTTTCCCAAACTATAAGTATATAAACATATCAGGTAACTGTGATTGGGGTAATTTCACGCCTTCCGAAAAATTTTTCTCATTGCGTGGTAAAAACTTTTTTATAACTCACGGGCATAAATATAGGGTAAAATTAGACCTTATAAAACTTTCATATTCAGCTGAAGAAAAGAACGCCGATATATGCCTGTTTGGACATACTCACGTTCCTATGCTCACTCAATTAAACAATATAATCTATATGAATCCTGGAAGCGTGTCAAACCCCAGAGGAGGAACTTCTTATACATACGGAACTATAGACATATGTGATAAAGGAAATATACATGCGGAAATTATAGAACTTACGAAAACAGGCGATAAAACTATAATGAGACTTTAGTGAAATTATAAAAACGGAGGAAACAATGAACATTTTAAAAAAACTTCAAGACGAATTTAATTTAAAACAAAATCAGGTTGAGAACACCGTAAAACTTATAGATGAAGGATGCACAATCCCTTTTATAGCGAGATACAGAAAAGAAATGACAGGTTCCCTTGACGACCAATTATTAAGAGAGCTTTATGACAAACTTATATATTTAAGAAATCTTGACGAAAAAAGAGAACAAGTAAGAAAACTCATTTCAGAACAGGAGAAATTAACTGATGAAATATCAAAAGCACTTAATATGGCTGAAACAATAACAGAAATAGACGATATATATCGTCCTTTCAGACCAAAAAGGAGAACAAGAGCGACAATAGCTAAAGAAAAAGGACTAGAGCCTCTCGCTAATATAATATTAGAGCAGAATACAAAAGAAAATTTAGTTCTTCTCGCTAAAAGCTATATAAATGAGGAAAAAAACGTAAATTCTTCAGATGATGCGCTTCAAGGAGCGATGGATATAATTGCTGAAATAATTTCAGATAACGCCGATTATCGAAGTATAATACGAAAACTTACCTATTCAAAGGGCTTTATAACAGCAAAAGCGATCGATGAAAAAAAAGAATCAGTTTATGAAATGTATTATGAATATACAGAACTTATAAAACAAATCGCTGGACATCGTGTACTTGCTATAAACAGAGGAGAGAAAGAAAATTTTATTTCCGTAAAAATAGAGGCTCCTGTTGATGAAATACTGAATAAATTAAATAATATTATAATAAAAAATAATGATAAAACAAATCAAATAATAAAAGATATAATAGAGGATAGTTATAAAAGACTTATATCTTCGTCAATAGAAAGGGAAATACGAACGGATTTAACGGATAAAGCGGAAGAGGGAGCGATAAAAGTATTCAGCGAAAATTTAAAACAACTCCTTTTACAGCCCCCAATTAAAGATAAAGTTGTTCTCGCTCTTGATCCTGGCTTTAGGACAGGCTGTAAAACGGCGGTTATAGACGGAACAGGAAAAGTCCTTGATACAGGCGTAATATACCCTGTACCTCCTCATAATAAAATAGAAGACGCAAAAAAGAAATTAAAACCATGGATAAGTAAATATGGCGTAAATATTATAGCCATAGGAAACGGAACAGCGTCAAGAGAAACCGAAAGCTTCGCGGCTGAAATGATAAAAGAAATTACGGAAAATGTAATGTATATAATAGTAAATGAGGCAGGCGCTTCCGTTTACTCGGCGTCAAAACTCGGAGCAGAGGAATTTCCCGATTACGACGTCGCGCTTAGAAGCGCTGTAAGTATAGGTCGTAGATTACAAGACCCCCTTGCTGAACTTGTGAAAATAGATCCCAAAAGTATAGGTGTTGGACAATACCAGCATGATATGAATCAAAAACGTCTTGGAGAAACGTTAGGCGGTGTTGTTGAGGGCTGTGTAAACAATGTTGGCGTAGACCTTAATACAGCCTCACCTTCGCTTTTATCATATGTATCCGGAATAAGCGGAACTGTCGCTAAAAATATAATAAAATATCGAGAAGAAAACGGAAAATTCAGCGACAGAAAACAACTTTTAAAAGTAAAAAAACTCGGTCCTAAAGCGTATGAGCAATGCGCGGGTTTTTTAAGAATATCCGATGGAAACAATATTCTTGACAATACTGGAGTTCACCCTGAATCTTATGAGGTCACGGAAAAACTCTTGTTAAAATTAGGATATACCTTAACCGACGTTTCAGAAAATAATATTTCAGGAATAAAAAGCAAAATTAGTAATATTCAAAGTCTCTCAAACGAACTTAAGGTTGGAATTCCAACGTTACAGGATATAATAAAAGAACTTGAAAAACCCGGACGTGATCCTCGCGATGAAATGCCTAAACCTGTTTTAAGAAATGATATACTCTCAATGGAAGACTTAACAGAAGGAATGATATTAAAAGGTACCGTAAGAAATGTAATTGACTTCGGAGCGTTTGTGGATATAGGCGTTCATCAGGATGGACTTGTCCATATATCCGAAATAACAAATAAATATATAAAACACCCTCTTGAGGTTGTCAGCGTTGGAGATATAGTTGATGTAAAAGTTCTCGGGGTCGACATAAATAAAAAAAGAATATCTCTCTCAATGAAAATATAATAAATACCATAAATCTAAATAAAATCCATAAGTTTATTCACTATAAAATAAGTTTAACAAAAGATATATTTAAATAAGAATAAGCTTATGGGTTACTTTATTATATTGATATTCTAATATATTATTTTTCTATTTGCGCTTTATATAGCCAAATAATAAAAAATAAGCAGTAAATCTTTAATAACACCTGATATATTAAATAATTCTTCTGCCGTCTCACACTAAAATTTTGTGAATTGCTCTAAAATAATCTCTATCTTAAACCTTTTATATTTTCTATATTACTTTTTTTCACAGATTTAATAATTGATTTATTTAAAATTACTTTTAATATTAAACTTTATATGGTAAAATATATATTAAATAAATTGTAAATTGGCGTATCTTAAAAAAACTATAGCCAAAAATTATTTATTATTTATAACTATGTATTTTCGCGTATTTGCTTTTTTACGAAAATAACTGTTTTGTTTGGAGGTGTTTATACCATAAAAACTTGTTATTATATCTTTTTTCAAAAAAGGTATAAATTGATTTTATACAAAAATGGAGTGATAAATTTATGATAAAGAAAATAATACATTATCTGTTTACATTAATTATTTCTGTTAATATGTCTGGTTCAATGTTTATAGACAGCCTTTCCGCCGCCGAAATAACTGAACCCAAACAAATGGAATACTTAACAAGAGGCGCTATAGGCGCTATAATTGACGGAAATGTGTATTTAAGTTGGAGACTTCTCGGTACTGAACCTATGGACACTAAATTTAATATTTATTGTAACGGTGAAAAAATTATTAATAATTTAAATAATACAAATTATACTCATATAGGCGGAAATAAAAACAATAAATATCAAATTTCCTCTGTAATTAATGGAAAAGAGACAGCTAAGTCAAATTATGTTAATATACTTCAAGGTAAAAAAGACTCTGATTTAAGCAAAGGAAATTTTGAGCCTGTTCCTTATGCTTATTTCGATATACCTATAGACCCTCCGCCAGACGGTGATGGCTGTACATATAAAAATAATAATATGTCAAATCCTGTCTTTTCAGAACCAAGATTAGCTCTTGGCGGCGCTAACGACGCTTCTGTCGGTGATTTGGACGGCGATGGGGAATATGAGATTATTTTAAAATGGAATCCAAGCAACGCTCATGATAACAGTGAGAACGGAAAAACCGGAAATACTTACATAGACGCTTATAAAATGGACGGAACTAAACTTTGGAGAATTGATTTAGGTAAAAATATTCGTTCTGGCTCTCATTATACGCAATATATAGTTTATGATTTAGATTATGACGGAAAGGCTGAAATCGCTATGAAAACCGCCCCTGGCTCTATTGATGGCACGGGCAAATATGTTACTGAAGCCGGAAGCACTGATAAAATTAAAGATGCTGATAACAATATATCTTATGTAAACTCAAAAGGAAGAATTTTAGATGGACCTGAATATCTCACAGTTTTTAATGGAAAAACGGGAGAAGCTGTACAAACCATAGATTATTATCCTGAAAGAGGAGATATAAACAAATGGGGTAAAAGTAACGATAATGGAAATCGCGTCGATAGATTTTTAGCGGGCGTAGCCTATTTAGACGGTGTTCATCCCAGCCTTATTATGTGCCGAGGTTATTACGGAAGATCTGTTGTTGTCGCCTATGATTGGAATGGAACAAATTTAAGTAAAAAGTGGGTTTTAGACTCAGGAACCGATTCAAGCAATAATTTTTATGGACAGGGTAATCATTCTTTATCTGTGGCGGATCTCGACAATGACGGCTTTGATGAGATAGTTTATGGTTCCGCGGCGGTAGACCATGACGGAAAGGTTCTTCATTCCACTAAATGGGGACACGGCGACGCGCTTCATGTAAGTGATTTTAATAACGATGGAAAACAAGAAATTTTTAGCGTTCTTGAGGAAAAACCCAATTATGGCACAGCTTATCGTGACGGCGATACCGGAAAAGAATTTTGGCATAGTAAAGCTGGACAGGATACTGGAAGAGGTATTATGATAAACGCGAGCTCTAAATATAATCCTTTAGGTTTTAGTTCAGAAGATGGTAACTTTTTTGACTCGTCGGGAAATAAATTATCTCTTAAAAGAGTTGGCGGAGCTAATTTCGCCGTATATTGGGACGGAGATTTATACAGAGAACTTTCCGACGGGTTGACAATAACAAAAGTAAAAGATGATTATGGTATGGTTAAAATATGGGATATTGGAATAAACAATCCAGTTGAGACAAATAACAGCACAAAAAACAACATTTGTCTTCAAGCTGATTTATTCGGCGACTGGCGTGAGGAAATGGTACTAAGACACAATGATAACTCCGCTCTAAGAATTTTTATTTCTTTAGCTCCTACAGATTATAAATTAACTACCCTTATGCACGACAGTCAATACAGATGCGCGGTCGCTTGGCAAAATGTTGGTTATAATCAGCCTCCTCATCCAAGCTATTATATAGGTCCTGATAAAACTAATTATAAACAGCCTAATATTAAAACTTTTTCTATAGACGCCATAATTGATGTTGATAATCTAAATACAAATGGCAACAAAGTTAATTTTGAGAGCATTATAAAAAGTAAAATCGAGGTTAAAAACGCTATTGTTGTCGCTTCTTTGTATGACTCTAACGGTACCTTGGTTGATTCTAAAAATTTTAATACCTCTTTTGAGGTAGATACCCCTAAAAATATCAATTTTGAGCTTAATAAAAAAAATATCCAAAACCTTACTTTAAAAATATTTATTTGGGACAGTCTTGATAATATGAAGCCTGTTTTTAAAACAAAAGCTTATAGTCAAAGCCTTGAGAACTCTTAAATTCTTTATTTTTGTTAATGTATGTCCGCAGACTATTTAAAGTTAAACTGATTTTATCAGTGCCTCTCAATTACCGACGTATTTTATCATAAGCATAATAATATTGTAATTATATATTTTAATAAAAACTAGAGTGTATCTGAAAACTAAAATACGTGCGAAAAATTATAAAAAATAAAACGAAACAGAAAGCCTTTTCTGTTTAATTGAACCGTTTTCGTTTATTTTCTAATAATTTTTTGGATATTTCGCGTATATATGATAGCTTATGATAGTTTTCAGATACGCCCTAAATAAAATATAAAAACAAATATCCACATTATTGTGTTGACATCTCTAAACATTGGTTTTAAAAAACAAAGCCGATGATTTGTATAATAACTTTACAAATCTATCGGCTTTTTCATTTTAATATATTTTAATATTTAAGATAACTCATACTTAATAGTTTTAGCATGAGAACAAGCAATTATATCTTTTTCCGTCAGCGTAAACCAATCTTTAAAATCCGCTGTTCCATGGACAATAAGCTCCTCAATTTCCGTTTTAACTGAAAGATTATTGTCAGATTTCTGTTTCCTCATCTCAAAAACAACATTTTTTATTTCCTCTCCGAATTTAATAAAATCATTGTTAATCGATTCTACCTCAGGCCATGTTGTACAGTGGATAGAACTTGCCCCATCAAAATCTTTAAAACCTTTTAAATAAATATATTCCGTAATATGAGGAATATAAATAGCGTACATTTTTAGTACATTTAAAAGACAATAATAAATAGCTTTCTGGGCCGACTTACGCTCCTCAGCACCATGTATATCAGGGCGATAAAGCCGTTCTTTGACAATCTCGATATAATTGTCACAAAGGTCTTTCCAGAATAAATCATCAATAACCTTTCTCGCGAGTCCAATTTCATACTGGTCAAGCAGCTTTTCAATTTCTAATAAAGTTTGATTTGTTTTTTCCATTATCCACCTGTCAATTGGAAGAAGGGTAGGATTATCAAGCAAAGAAAAATCCTTAAGGTGAGAAAGAACAAATTTTGACGAATTCCATAGCTTCGTAATAATGCGTTTTGACGCTTCCTGCATTTCTTTCTGATCAAAAAAAGTATCTGTTCCAAGACGAGCGCTGGCGGCCCAATACCTTATAACATCAGCGGAATATGTCTCAACAAGAGCTTGAGGTGTCAATTTTGAGTTTCCTTTTGATTTACTTATTTTCTCACCCGGTTTAGCTAAAACAAAACCGCATATCATCGCGTCATTCCATGGAATATCCCCAGTATGATAAAGACTTTTGGCAATCGTATAAAAAGCCCAGGTTCTTATAATTTCATGGGCCTGAGTACGCATACTCATTGGTAAAAAATCATTATCAATACCGTACTCTTTAGCTTTTTCCCGATTAATAATAGGCGTAATCGAAGAAGTTGCCCAAGTGTCAAGCACGGAGGATTCAGGTATAAATTCCGAACAGCCGCAGTCACACACACCATTATACTCTTTCTCAAGAGGATTTACAGGCAAATCCTGAATATCAGCGAAATGAGGCTTTCCACAGCTCTTGCAATACCAAACAGGAAAAGGTACTCCAAAATATCTTTGACGTGAAATGCACCAATCCCATTTGAGATTTTCAACCCAATTAACATATCTGTTTTTCATTACAGTGGGGTGCCATTTGATCTTATCTCCCGCGCGAAGCATTTCCTCTTTTTTGGAGAGAACATCAATATACCATTGTTTAGACGGTATTATTTCCACATCAGTTCCACATCTTTCATGAACAGCTACCATATGATTAAGAGGTTCTGTTTTTAACAGCAGATTTTTTTCCGCGAGCAGCTCAATAATTACCTTTCTCGCCTTTTTAACATACATTCCGCCGACATATGGCACGGAAGAATTAATCATACCATCAGACATCATTACTTGTTTATAGGGCAGATTATGCTCCTGTACCCATTCAACATCCGTAGTGTCTCCAAAAGTCGCGCACATTACGGCACCTGTACCTTTATCAATAGCGGCTTTCTCGTCACCAATCACAGGTACCTCAAAATCATAAAGAGGAACACGTACATTTTTACCTATATAATCTTTATAACGCTCATCATCGGGATTTACAAATACGCATACCACGCCAAAAAGCAATTCCGGACGAGTCGTGGCTATCTCAATATAACGCTCGTCATCAAGATAAAAAGGAATATAATTAAAAGTTGACTCTTTTTCTCTTGTCTCAAGTTCCGCCTGAGCTATAGACGTTTGACACTCTGTACACCATAACACGGGTGATTCTTTAATATATGCATTTCCGGATTTCGCGAGCTCAATAAAAGACCGCTGTGATAATTTTTGTGAACTATCGCTGACTGTGGAATATTCCAAATTCCAATCACATGAAAAGCCCATTGATTTCCACAACTCTTTAAACTCCGTCTCATATTTTCGAGTTGTTTCCACACATTTTTTTATAAACTCACTGCGTGTAAGGTCCTTCGCTTTTATCCCTGATTCTTTTTCCACCAATCGTTCAGAAGGCAGTCCATTATCGTCAAAACCAAACGGATAAAATACGTTATATCCTCTCATACGGCGGTATCTCGCTATCATTTCCGCTTGAGTATAGCTGAAAATATGACCGATATGCAGACTGCCGCTCACTGTTGGCGGTGGAGTATCAATAGAATATATGGGACGGGACTTATCATTTTTAAAAACATATGTTCCTTCTTCTTCCCATTTAAGCTGAAGACGTTTTTCCACAGAAAAAGCGTCATATCTCTTTTCAAATTCTTCCATAAGTAAAATTCCCTCCAAAAAATAAAAATCATCCTGAGAAAGTCTCAGGACGAAAAATCGCGGTACCACCTGAATTCACGAAAATCGCGCACTCAATAATTTGATAACGATGTTTTTCTCACCGGCGAATTCTACAGCATAATATGCCCTCTTTCCGCTCTCAAGAGCTACTTCAGCGTGCGGCAATGAAAATTCACACCAACCATTTTCTCTCTGAAAATACCATACACGCATACTACTCTCTGTCGACGATTTGAAGTATAATATAAACAAAAAAACTTAAACTGATACCATTTTGTCTATAAAATATATACTTTTTCAATAAAATTACAATTTATTTCGATGATATTATATCACTCTTATAGTGAAAAGTCAATAGTTAATCAAAAAACATCATGGCAAACGCATAAAAAATTAAAATGAATTGCAAATAATATTTAAAAACGCGATTATCTACCATTGAAAAATCATAATTATGTATATTTAAATTTTTTTAAAATTTATATTGTCAAAATAGTTGTCAATTTTATCTTTTATCACAAAATTAAAGTATCCTTTTACTTCCTCTTTATTGTTTGGGAAACAATTTTTTTGTGTTCCTATCACCTCTATACTTATAATCAAATTATTTATATCATGAATTTTCATTAGTTTAAAAATAGACGCTATCTCATTAAACTTATCATCAACTTTTGAAAACTCCTCCTCAATTCAAATAGTACGGAAATCCACTGAATTATGACAATAATGTGTAATGTCATAATTTTCGTATCATTGACATAATTTCAGTTAAGATAATTTTTATTCTTCCAATTTGATAACCCACACATAGTTTTCAGATACATTTTAATATTACTCGCTTTAACTTCATCTTTTTGTCTTAAACTAGTATAAAACAGAATTTCTTGATTATAATTTATCCAACGCCTGTTTTATATCAGCAATTATATCTTCAGAATTTTCAATTCCTACAGACATTCTTATCAAATCAGCAGGTACACCGGATTTATTAAGCTGTTCATCGGATAATTGACGATGAGTTGTACTTGCTGGATGAAGCACACTTGTCCTTGCGTCAGCAACATGAACAACTAACGCGGCGAGTTTTAAATTTTCCATAAATTTTATCGCTGAGTCTTTGCCTCCTTTTATTCCAAAAGATATTACACCGCTACATCCTTTAGACAAATATTTTTTTGTCATATTGTAGTATTTATTTGATGTGAGACCAGGATAATTTACCCAAGTAATTAAATCGTTATTCTCAAGAAATTTAGCTACTTTTAAAGCGTTTTCACTATGTCTTTCCATTCTTAAATGAAGAGTTTCAAGTCCGAGATTTAAAAGAAACGCGTTATTTGGACTTGGCGTACTTCCAAAATCCCTCATTAACTGTGCTCTCGCTTTGGCTATGTAAGCAGATTCTCCAAAGTGGTTGGTATAAATTAAACCATGATAAGATTCATCGGGAGTTGTGAAGTCAGGAAAGTTCCCGTTATCCCAGTTAAAGTTTCCGCTGTCTATGATTACGCCGCCTAAAGACACAGCGTGACCATCCATATATTTTGATGTTGAATGTATTATTATATCCGCTCCAAATTCTATTGGACGGCATAAATAAGGCGTTGGAAATGTATTATCTATTATAAGAGGTACATTATGATTATGGGCGATGGTCGCGAATTTTTCTATATCGAGAACTGAAAGAGCGGGATTAGCGAGAGTTTCTCCAAAAAGAGCCTTTGTATTTTCTTTAAAGTTTCTATTAATTTCTTCCTCATCGGCGTTTGGGTCAACAAAAGTAAAATCAATCCCAAGTTTTTTTAATGTTACGGAAAAAAGATTAAACGTTCCTCCATATATGGAATTTGAACTTATTACATGGTCTCCAGCTTTACATAAATTCGTTATGGCTATTAACGCGGCAGCCTGCCCTGAAGAAGCCATAAGAGCCCCGACTCCGCCTTCTAAGTCAGCGATTTTTTTTTCTACAGCCTCAACGGTTGGGTTACTGAGACGTGTGTAAAAATGACCGTCAGCCTTAAAATCAAAAAGATCACCCATAAGCTGACCTGAGTTATATTTAAAAGTTGTACTTTGATAAATCGGAAGGACTCTCGCTTCCCCGTTTTCCGGAGAATATCCTGATTGTATACATTTTGTTTCAATTTTGTAATTATTCATTCTAAACCTCTCTAAATTATTTATTTTTTATTTTACGCTTGTAATTTCAATTTAAAATCTTTTGCCGCTTCTCTTTGCTGATCTTTTTTAGCTATATCATGGCGTTTGTCGTAAAGCTTTTTACCTTTAGCTATCCCTATCGATAATTTCACAAGGCTACCTTTAAAATAAAGTTTTAAAGGTATTATAGTTAAACCGTCGGTAGTTACCGCTCCTATGAGTTTATTTATCTCAAATTTATGAAGAAGAAGCTTTCTGTCTCTTAACGGGTCGTGATTAAATATATTACCTTGTTCATAAGGACTTATATGCATATTTTTTAATATTGCCTCGCTGTCTTCTACTTTTATAAAGCTATCTTTTAAATTACAGCGCCCCTCACGAATCGATTTCACCTCTGTTCCAGTTAGAACTATGCCGGATTCATAGGTTTCTAAAATAAAATAGTCGTGATAAGCTTTTTTATTTTGAGATATTGTTTTTATAGAATCTTTCGCCATTTTATCACCTCTTTTATTTTTAAAAAAACATTTTGTTCCATGGTTATTTTTCTTTTAAATTCTCAAGAACCTCGTAAGGAACATATAAATCTCCGTAGCCCGTTCCCAAGTCAAGATTAGGTCTATTTTCTCCATGAAAATCGCTTCCTCCGGAAATTTTAAGATTATATTTTTTAGCGAGAGCTATAAGATACTTTGTATTTTCTTCCGTATGTGTCGAGTATATACATTCAATTCCTTTTAATCCTATTGATTTTAAATGTAAAATCATTTCGTTAAGTTCATCATCAATTAAATTGTAGAGAAGAGGATGGGCGAGTATGGCTATTCCTCCGGCATTATTTATTAAAGAAATTGTTTCTTCGGGAGAAATGACTTCTCTTTTTACATATGCCGCTTGTCCCTCTCCCATATATTTATCAAAACACTCTTTTACAGAATTTATATATCCTTTTCTCATAAGTATTTTAGCGAAATGCGCTCTTGTTATTATTTTATTTGAACTTATTTCCTCAAGTTCATTATAAGTAATATTTATATTAAGTTTTCGCAATTTTTCTATAGCGAGACAATTCCTTTTTTTTCTCTTTTCTTTTAATCCGTTTAACTCAGAGTTTAATTGTTTATTTTTTATATCAATAAATAATCCTACTATATGGATTTCTTTATTAAAAAAATCTGTTGACATTTCTATTCCGTTTATCACTTCAATATTATACTTTTTTCCATGAAAAACCGCTTCAGAAACTCCGTCAAAATTATCGTGATCAGTTATAGCGAGCGCTTTTATATTTTTTTTCACCGCATAATCTATAATTTCTTCTGGGGTAAACGTTCCGTCTGAAAATGTTGTATGTATATGCAAATCTACGCGAGGCATCTATATTAGCTCCTTTCTTAAATTTTAGAGAAAAAATCATAATATATAATTTCGCGTCAAGTTCCAGTATTTTTTAATAGAGTATACTTTCGCTCTGATAAATATACACTAAAGAATATATATTCGGTAAATTTTAATTTTGGAATATATAGATTTCCATAATATTAATAATATCATATAAATGAGAGATTATACAACTAAAATTTTAAGAAATACCAATATTTATTAAAATTTTGTATAAAGATAAAAATATTTCATTAGAGCGTATCTGAAAACTAAAATATGTACCAAAAATTATAAAAAATAAAACGAAACAGAAAGGCTTTTCTGTTTAATTGAACCGTTTTCGTTTATTTTTTAATAATTTTTTGGATATTTCGCTTATATAACTGATAGCTTATGATAGTTTTCAGATACGCCCTAGTTTAAAAAATACATAACGGGGTTTTAAAAATTTTGCGTAAAATAATCTTTTGTTAAACTTTTATAATTTTTCTTGTTTGTAATTTGTATAATTTATAAAAATTAAACTAAAAAACACAATGACTTGACATTATTGTCAAATGGTTATAAAATAATAAGGGTGTTGTTTTTAAATATATGGTTTTACATATATTTGGATTTTTAACCCATAGGTCTGTTTCTTCATATTCAAACCCAAGTATTTAGGTAACGCTGATTTTGCCATCAATATCTAAAATTATTTTTGATATTTTACTTATCCGGTGTTTCCTTGATTTTACACTGATTTAACATAGCCGATAAATTTTTTATTTATAGCGATTACAATATAAATGTTAAGGAGAGAAAAATATTTTATTTAAAATTTCTTAAATTATGACCTAATTCTTTTGCTCTTATAAAATATTTTTTCGGTATTTCCCTTTTAATATGAAATTGCTGTAAGTTTAATCGGTGTTTCTTTGATTTTTTATTGAACTTTGAAAATTTAATACAAGGAGGTGTTTTGTTCTGGAAACTACAGAAATAATTATTGTAGCTCTTTCTTGCGTTTTATCTGTCTGTATAGGCGCCTCAATTGGTTATTTTTTGAGAAGAAAAATTTCTGAGGCTAAAATAGGGTCAGCCGAAAAAGAAGCGGATAATATTGTCTCTAAAGCCAAAACTGAAGCGGAAGCTAAGAAAAAAGAAATTTTGCTTGAGGCGAAAGAAGAAAATATCAGAGCCAAGAATGAAGCTGAAAGAGAATATAAAGAACGAAAATCCGAACTTCAAAGATTTGAAAAAAGACTGCTTCAAAAAGAGGAGTCATTGGATAAAAAAAGCAATTCACTTGAGAAAAAGGAAGAACAATATCAGGTCAAGGTTGAAGAAATCGAAAATGTTAAAGATGAGGTAAACAAGCTTAAAGAAAAGCAAACAACTGAACTTGAGAGGATTTCTGGTTTTACTTCCGAACAAGCAAAACAATATTTATTGTCAACTATTGAATCAGAAGTTAAACATGAGGCCGCTGTTATGGTTAAAGAGATTGAAAACAAAGCGAAACAAGAAGCCGATAAGAAAGCAAAAGATATTATCGCATCAGCTATTCAAAGATGTGCGGTTGATCATGTAACGGAAACAACGGTTTCAGTTGTTCCCCTTCCTAACGATGAGATGAAAGGAAGAATTATCGGAAGAGAAGGAAGAAATATTAGAACTCTTGAATCTCTTACCGGAATTGAACTCATTATTGATGATACCCCTGAAGCTGTTATTCTTTCCTGTTTTGACCCTATGAAACGGGAAATTGCCAGAATTGCCCTCGAAAAACTCATTATTGACGGTCGTATTCATCCGGCAAGAATTGAGGAAATGGTCGAGAAGGCTAAAAAAGAAGTTGAGGTTATGATTAAGGAAGAAGGAGAGGCAGCCTCTTTTGAGACTGGTGTTCATGGTCTTCATCCTGAACTAATTCGTTTACTTGGAAAAATGAAATTCAGAACAAGCTATGGTCAGAATATTTTAAAACATTCTATTGAGGTATCACACTTGTGTGGTATTATGGCGGGAGAACTTGGTGTTGATGTTACTCTCGCGAAACGCGCGGGTTTGTTACATGATATTGGAAAATCTGTTAATCATGATGTTGAGGGCTCTCACGTTAGTCTTGGGGCCGCTTTATGCAGAAAATACCGTGAGAATGATACTATTATTAATGCCGTTGAAGCTCATCACGGAGATGTTGAGCCTAACAGTATTATCGCTGTGTTGGTTCAGGCGGCTGACGCTATATCCGCCGCGAGACCTGGCGCAAGACGTGAAACATTAGAATCTTATATTAAACGTCTTCAAACTTTAGAAAGTATCGCGGATACATTTAACGGAGTTGAAAAATCCTTTGCAATTCAAGCTGGTCGAGAATTGCGAATTATCATAATACCAGAAGAGGTCGATGATTCAGAAATGACTTTACTTGCCAGGGATATCGCCAATAAAATTGAGTCAGAACTTGAATATCCAGGTCAAATTAAAGTTAATCTTATTAGAGAAACTAGGTCAATAGACTACGCTAAATAAAAATAAAAAACCGTCGTAAATAAAATTTTGCGACGGTTTTTTATTAATACTAATCCTTCTTTAAACATCAGATAAATAGACATAAAATATTTTTTTGTTCACTATATTGTTTGAATATATTATATTTACTTTTTTAAATAAGATTAGTATAATCTACATATTTTCATTTTTATCAAACGGCGTGTATTAATGAAAAGAGAAAAATATATTAAAATATTAATATGGAAAATTGTAAAAAACAGTAAAAATTGATTCTAAAAAAATTATTATATATTGAGTAAATTTTAATATGAGAATACATAGAAAAACTTTCTGTATATTATTTATGTTTTTGTGCGCAAATTTTTCCTTCAAATTTTATAGAAATTAGAGAAATTTTTAACTGGAACCAAAAAAATAATTCCTTAATATTATCAATTCTGTTAAAGTCTCTTTCTTCACTTTTATTGGTTCGCTATAAATAAAAATATAAATATGAGGTGAGAAAAATGGTATACACAGTAACTCTTAACCCGTCTATTGATTATGTTATGTACCTTAATAATTTTCAAGAAAATAAAATTAATAGAGCTAATAAAGAGGTATATTATCCAGGAGGAAAAGGAATTAATGTTTCTATTGTACTTAAAAACCTTGGAATTAAAAATAAAGCTCTTGGGTTTATTTCCGGTTTTTGTGGTCTTGAAATTAGAAAAATACTAAATAAGTTAGGCTGTGAAAATAATTTTATTGAGACAAATAATGGTTGTTCAAGAATTAATGTTAAAATACGAACAACAGATGGAGAAACTGATATTAATGGGCAAGGTCCTTTTATCGAAAACAAATATATTGAGAATTTTTTCACTCTTTTAGAACAAATTCGTGATAATGATTATATAGTTCTTGCTGGTTCCGTTCCTAAAACATTTCCTAAAAATATTTATGAGAATATTCTTAAAAAATTTGTTGGAAAAAATATTAATGTGGTTATTGACGCTACAGGAGAACTTCTTTTAAAAACGCTTAAATATCAGCCTTTTTTAGTTAAACCCAATCATATTGAACTTGGTGAGGTTTTTAAAAAAAGTATTTCTGATAAAAATAACGCTATATTTTATGCCAAAAAGCTTCAAGAGATGGGCGCTAAAAATGTTATTGTTTCATTAGCTGAAAATGGCGCTGTTATGGTTGCTGAAAATAAAAAATGTTATGAACTTAACGCTCCAAAAGGAAAATTGGTCAATTCTGTTGGAGCGGGAGATTCAATGGTTGCGGGATTTATATCAGGATTTATTGAAACATCGAATTATGAAAAAGCTTTTAAAAAAGCAGTAGCGTCCGGAAGCGCCTCCGCTTTTAAAAATTGGCTCGCGGAAAAGGAAGACATTGATAAATTAATGAATAATTTCTTATAAAAAGCATATATAATTACCTATCAAAAAATAATAATTCTAAACTTGTTAGGCTTTGTTTTATTATAGCAATCCAATTTAAAAATATATAAAGATAGAAAAAACATTTTATTCAAAATTTATTTACGTTTTCAGTATTTAAGAATCAAAGCACTGAAAACGTAAATAAATTTTGAGTAAAATAATTTTTTTGTTTATTTTGTTTGTATATTATATCCATTTTTTAAACAAGATTAGTACTATACACTGAAATTAAAAAGCTAACTTCATAATCACCAGATAATATTTATTATTATTTTACTATACCTAAAACAATAACGGAAAAAATTTTTAGTATACGGACATCATCTTACAATATAAAAAATGTCGGAAATACCCGCCAATACAGGTTTTTCCGACATTTAAAAACTTCCAAATATATAATAAAAATCACATAAAATTTTAGTGTAAAACTTTACTAATTTTGATTTGTGGTTATAGTAACCGTTCTTGAATCGTTATCCCATATAACCTCGGCGTCAAATACCTCCGATACCGCGCGTAAAGGTACAAGAGTCCTTGCTCCAATAATCTTAGGAGCCACATCAAGAATAATAGTATTATCCTTTCCACCTTCATTTACAAAAATATGTTTACTTCCAATTTTCATGGTTATTTCAGTCTCATCACATACGGCAACAATATTTTCCGTCTCTGAAAACCAGTCAACAGTAGCCCCCAAAGCCTCAAAAATAGCTCTCATAGGAACAAGAGTCCTTGAATTCTCAATAATTGGCTTCTGGTCAAATTCTATTTCGTCACCGTCAATAATAACTTTAATATCATTTCTATTCAAATTTACATCAGTATCATTTACTTCGTTTTCACTCTTATCTCTTGAGTATTGAGCGATAATTTTATTTTTCAGTTCAGGAGTCTTTTTTACACTGTTATAAGCAAAATGTATCTCACCTTTTATAATATCGTTAGCGTCGTTCATTTCCATCTGTTTCTGTATCTCATTACCGTTGTAAAAAGGATTTGAAGAGCTAACCCCAACTGTTTTATAATCCGCCATACCTATATAAAGTTTTGTCGTACTGTTTTTAACAACTTCGCACCACCAGTCGGATAAAATTTTATAGTCAGAACCTTTTTGTCCTACACTCCAATATATTTGAGGAGCGATATAATCAATCCAGCCCTCGGAGGCCCATTTTCTTGTATCAGCGTAAACACGGCTATATGACTCGCTTCCCGTAGTATCGCTTCCTAATGGATTTGACGACTTATTAGCCCATATCCCTGACGGGCTTACCCCAAACTGAACAGTATTATCAGCCTCATGTATTTTAGTACTCATTTCTTTAATTAAAGAATCTATATTATTTCTTCGCCAATCATCTTTTGAGGAAAATTTCGAACCATATTTTATAAAATCAGCATCGTCGTCAAAATCCGTACCCGGATAAAAATAATCATCAATATGTATTCCATCAACGTCATAATTTTCCACAATCTCGACAGCGCCTTCCGTGATAAGCTGTCTTACTTCTGGCAAAGACGGATTGAGATAATAGCTTTCATCATTCTTTGAATCAGTGTATTTAACGACATAATCAGGATAGCTTTTTAAAACATTGTTTTCAGCGGCCTCCGATAAAACGTCAGCACCTTTTTTCACAGCCCCTGTCACACGAAAAGGATTTATCCACGCGTGAAGCTCCATCCCCCTTTTATGCGCCTCCGAAACCCAAAATTCAAGAGGGTCAAAATTATTGTCAGGCGCCACCCCCTCTTTACCTGAAAGCCATTTGCTCCATGGGAATATACTTGATTTGTAAAGAGCGTCTGCGGTAGGTCTTACCTGTAAAATGACAGCGTTAAAACCCATTTTATCACAATCATCAAGTATTTCCAAAGCGGATTTTCTAAGCTTCTCGGAATCTGTTCCCACACAATTGACGCTTGGATAGTCAATATTATATACCGATGAAACCCAAATACCTCTAAATTTTTCTTTCGTTCCCGATTGTCCATTATAAATATCGGCGTCGTCAATATATACATTTCCCGATTTATTATCTAAATCCATATTATCTTTATTATTATTGGCGGAACATAGCGTTACTCCAAAAACAACGGACACGCATAAAACAAATATAAAAATTTTGGAAAGAATCCTGTATTTTTTCATAAATTTAATTCACCTTTCTTCCATAAAACCTCATTCTAAATTATAGTATTTAATATTTCACTTTTTTAATATTACAAAACAACACCTTAACAATATATACGTAAAAACAGTCTTCTATTCTTTATATTTTTCTAATTTATAATAATTAAAATTTTTAGTTAAAATAGCATTAAATTCAATTTTTCCTCCGAATTTTTCCTCAATAAGTTTATATTCGTTATTTTTACCTTTAAAAATATCAATTATTTTTTTGCTTGACTCAAGAACAACCTTTTTATAAATAGTTGAAGCGAAAATTGATGATATTTCATCTTTTATTTTATCAGCGATAAAATACTCATTAAAAATAAAACCATTTCCGTTACAAGCGGGACATCTACAAGTAAGCGCTTTTGAGAGTGGTTGCCTTACTTTTTTCCTCGTAAGTTGCATAAGTCCAAGTTCTGTCATTCCCACAACAGTAACACCTACTCTGTCTTTCTTTACCTCATTTTTAAGAATTTCCGTTATTTTTTCTGTATCCTCTGAACACATCATATCTATAAAATCAATAATGATTATACCGGATAAATTTTTTAGCCGTAGCTGCTTTGCGATTTCTTTAGCTGCCTCAGAGTTTGTTTTAAAAACAGTATTTCTATGATTTCCGCCAGAATATTTTCCCGTATTTACATCAATAACAGTACAAGCCTCCGCGTAATCAATTACAATAAAACCTCCGCATTTAAGCCATACTTTGTTATAAAGAGCTTTCTCAATCTGTTTTCGGGCAAAAAAATTATCAAATATAGGCACGGTTCCATCATAAAAAATAACTTTTCCTTTTCCCGAATAGTTAGAAATAAAATTATTGTACTCAGAAATATCATTTATAACAATCTCGTCTGTATCATCCTTTAATAAATCCCGCATAACTTTTTCAGTCTCGTTTTCGGCTCTGTAAATTTCAGCGGGCGCTTTAGTGTAAATACCCGTTTTAACCACATTCTTATATTTCTCAATAAGCTCTTCCGCCTCATCATAAATAATGTTTTCATCTGTTTTCACGCAGTTGGTTCGCATAATAACGCCAAGTTCTTCCGAACTTAACGAAATAATCTTGTTTCCCAGAGATAAAAGCCTGTCTCTTTCCTCCTCGTTATCAATCTTTTTGGATATACTAACGCCTTTATCATTAAAAAGAAGAACAATGTATTTTCCAGAAAAAGTAATCATACTGCTTACAACAGGACGTTTCTCTTCCGTTCCCTCTTTAACAACCTGCACAATTATTTCCTGTCCGCATTTTATTTTTAACTTATTATTATCAAAAATATTCCTTTCTTTCTTATCCGTAATATGCAAAAATGTATCACCAAAATCTCCAATGTCAATAAAAGCGAACTGACTAGGTAAAATCTTTTTTATAATTCCAATATAAATACTTCCAACTGTAAAGGCCTTATTTTTTTCCTCAATAATAAGTTCAATAAGCTCGCCGTTTTCCATAACGGCAGTACGAAAAAACTCAGATAGACAGTCAACAAGAATCTTTCTCAAAAAAACACCTCCAAAAAAATATTACAACGGCAAAAATCTGCCGTTATCATTTTTGAAAAGTTCAATTCTTTTATACTTAACTTTTAAAAACTCATATTCTTTGCCCATATATTTATAAATATATTTAACGAGAAGTTCTGGTTTAAGATTTCTTTGACTTCCAGCTGAAATAATAGTTCTAAAAGCTGTAAATTTATCGTTTGAAATTTCTTCAATAGAAAATATGTCCGGTTTAATGTCCGCGACTTTGGTCTTTCGTTTGCTTATTTTCTCAATCTCAAAACTATTCTGTAAAAACATATTTTTTATCATCTCAGAAAAATCAATAATTTTATCATCAAGTAAAATTTCATATAAAGCGGCCTCAAGAACAGTGGCACAACTTCTGTCATCTTTTGTAAACTGTCTTACATCAAGAATTTGAATCCCTTCAGGCATAACATCATTAAGACTGCTCATTATTTTATTAGGAGATATTTCCCCATCAATTTCGATATCAAGATACTCTCCGACGCTTGCCATACCTAAAGGCAAAGGAATAGCGAAACCCATAAGCTGATGGGGATTAAAGCCTTTTGAGTATGAAACAGGAATTTCACCTCTCTTTATAGCTCTTTGAAAAACTTTTAGCAAATCAAGATGCCCTATAAAACGCATCTTTCCGACTTTAGAAAACTTAATTCTATACCTCATAGCATACGCCTCCGCCAAAACTTTTCGCCCCGCACGCGGCGCACTCCGCGCGGCAGTTCAAAGTAATTTTTCCCTCAATGGCTTTTTCCATCTCTTTTATCAAAAACTCTTTCGATACCCCTATTGAAATAAAATCCCAAGGAAGAATCTCATCATACTCTCTTTGTCTGTTGGCGTAAAAAGCCATATCAAGACCAACTTCCTTAAAAGCTTCCGTCCATATGTCATATTTAAACAAATCATTCCAGCCATCAAATTTGGCTCCCTTTTCCCACGCTCGCACAATAGCCTTTCCAACCCGCCTGTCCCCTCTCGCTAAAACACCTTCCATAGAACTTAGCTGGACCTCATGATAATTAAATTTAATCTGTTTTCTCTCCATACTTGTTTTAACAAGCTTTTGTTTAGCCATAAATTCTTTAAAAGTAGCCTGTGGAGCCCACTGAAAAGGAGTAAAAGGTTTAGGTACAAAGCATGATGAGCTTACAACGACTAAAACCCCTCTGGTCCTCTTTTCTTTTGGCATTTCATAATATTTATCAACAATAGCGGAAGACAATTTAGCGATTCCGATAAGGTCGTCGTCCGTCTCCGTAGGTAGTCCAACCATAAAATATAGTTTAACCCTGTTCCAGCCGCCCTCAAAAGCGAGTCCACAGCCGTTTAATATTTCTTCTTCGGTAATGCCCTTGTTTATAACGTCTCTAAGACGTTGGGTTCCCGCTTCCGGAGCGAAAGTAAGACTTGACTTTCTTACCTCTTGAACTTTTTTCATAAGTTCGAGAGAAAACGCGTCAATCCTTAATGAAGGCAGAGAAATATTTATATTTTCCTTTGAAAATTTATCGACGAGCCCCTCGGCCAGCTTTTTAAAATCTCTGTAGTCTCCTGTACTGAGACTTGTAAGAGAAATTTCCTCATGCCCTGAGTATTTAACAAGATTATCTGCTTTATCAAGAAGATTTTCAGCACTTCTTTCTCTTACTGGACGGTATACATATCCCGCTTGACAAAACCGACAGCCTCTTATGCATCCTCTAAAAACTTCCATTGTGACTCTGTCATGAACAACCTCAATAAGAGGAACAAGCTGTTTTTCAGGATAAAAAGATTTGTCAAGGTCATTTACGATAACTTTTCGTATTTTTCGTGGAGCGTCTTTATGATTGGGTTTAAAAGTCTTAATTTGCCCATTATCTTTATAGGTCACATCATAAAAACAAGGAACATAAATTCCCTCTACTCTTAAAGCCCTTTCAAGAAACTCTTTTTTTGTTCCGCCATTTTTCTTATTTTCTTTATATAAATCCATAAGTTCATCATAGCTCACTTCGCCCTCCCCTATATAAAACAAATCTATAATCTCAGCCAAAGGTTCGGGATTATAGGCGCATGGACCGCCGGCAATAATAATAGGATGTTCCTCTTTTCTATCTTTAGCCCAAATTGGAATACCCGCTAAATCAATCATATTTATAACATTTGTAAAACTCATTTCATATTGCAGAGTAAATCCCAAAAAATCAAATTTATCAAGAGAATCTCCTGTTTCAAGGGCAAATAAAGGAATATTCTCCTCACGCATAATTTCTTCCATATCATACCATGGAGCGAAACATCTCTCGCAATACATATCGTTACGCCTGTTAAAAAAATAATATAAAATCTGTAACCCGACATGACTCATTCCAACCTCATAAACATCAGGAAAGCAAAAGGCAAACCTTATATCCGCCTCTTCAGGATTTTTTTTAACCATATTAATCTCATTGCCAATGTACCTCGCTGGTTTCTCAACCCTCAATAATATATCATCTCTCATTTAAAATCCTCCAAAAAACCCATAAAAACAAATAACAGTTCATAAATTATAAAGCAAAATAATCAACATAAATATTCTCTTTTAATAAATTATCTAGCCAATTACAATACAATTTATATCTATAAAAATCCACAAAATTTTTAACACTAAATAATAAAAGGATTCCTTAATATAGCGCATTTTATTAAAAGTTCCATATTCATCCTTTTATTATATCTCTATAATTAATCCGTTATAAACATAGCGTCGCCAAAACTAAAAAACCTATATTTCTCACAAACCGCGGTTTTATAGGCGTTAAGTACATTTTCTCTTCCAGCCAAAGCTGAAACAAGCATAATAAGAGTAGATTCCGGTAAATGAAAATTCGTTATAAGAGAATCAACGATTTTAAATTTATAACCCGGATAAATAAAAATATCCGTCCATCCACAGCCATCTTTGATAAATCCATTTTCATCAGCCACAGACTCAAGAGTTCTTGTGCTTGTAGTTCCGACGGAAATAATTTTCCCTCCATTTTGCCTTGTCTCATTAATAATATCAGCTTGCTCTCTCTCAATATGATAAAACTCAGAATGCATTTTGTGGTCAAGAATATTGTCGGTTTTTACAGGTCTAAAAGTTCCGAGTCCAACATGTAAAGTAACTGTGGCGATTTTAGCCCCCTTTTCTTTTATAGCGTCTAAAAGCTCCGGAGTAAAATGAAGACCCGCCGTAGGAGCCGCGGCCGATCCGTCATTTTTAGCGTAAACTGTTTGATACATATTTTTATCCTCAAGTTTTTCGGTAATATAAGGCGGTAATGGCATTTGTCCAAGCTTATCAAGAATTTCCTCAAAAATTCCGTCATACTCAAATCTAACAATTCTATTGCCCTCCGACACAATATTTGTAATTTCAGCGGTAAGAAGCCCTCCCCCAAAAATAATCCTGTCGCCAATCTTTGCCTTTCTTCCAGGCTTAACCAGTGTTTCCCAAAAATCCCTGTCAATTCTTTTAAGGAGTAAAATCTCAACTTTCGCCCCCGTTTCTCTTTCCCCAATAAGCCTTGCCGGAAGTACCTTTGTATCATTAATAACAATACAGTCCAACGGATTTATATATTTTAAAATGTCTCTAAAAATTTTATGCTCAATTTCACCCGTTTTTTTATTAAGAACTAAAAGTTTAGCGGTGTCTCTATCTTTGAGAGGAGTTTGAGCGATATATTCATTTGGCAAATCAAAATAAAAATCTTTCTTATCCATAATAAACCTTTCCTTATGAAAATAATTGTTTTATACTAAAAAACATCTGAAAATTATGTAGATACCCATACTCAATTATTAAATTTTTTAACTTCTATTCCTGTATAATAATGACTTAATATATCAATATAACTCATTCCGTTTTCAGCGAGAGATTTAGCTCCCATCTGACTCATGCCAACACCGTGCCCCATGCCTTTTCCATAAAACACAACATCACCTGATACGGTTTCGATTTTATTTTTAGCTTTTTCGGATATAATATTCCGTTCCGTTTTATCATATATTTTTGTTTGTTCATAGCCAAGCACTGTAACTTTATCAAGATTTAAAAAATCAAGATTATTTTTATCTCTGCTCAATGTTTTAATATTTAAAAGCTCTGTTTGCTTTTCACCGTCTTTTCCTAAAACATAAGTTTTAACATTTTGAGAAACTTCCTTTTTCCCTGAAAACTGAAAAGCGCTGTCCATAGAAAAATTACGGCTTAAAAGTGCCCCATCCCTTGACTTTGAAAAAAACGTTCTTATTTTCTCACCCTCAAGAGTCATATTTCCCTTATCACCTTCTATAATAAGAGAATTTACTCGCCCGAACTCATCCTCTGAGCCAATATATACTTTAACAACATTTCCTATATTTTCACCGTTAGCGACGGAAATTTCCGCAATTTCAGAAAAAGAAAATACTCTTGTCCAAATTTTGGATTCTGTTTCATCAGAATCCAAAACAGCTTTTAAATAAGGAATCTCCGTTCCCCATACATCTTTCGCGTTAGCGGTGTTTCCACCGCTTGAAGAAAAATAATTTCCCTCGATAACCTCTCCATTATAATATACCACTACTCCCCTTGTCTCATCAACAGCCAAGGTAGTTTCCTCTTTTTCAGCCAAAACTCCTCCATAAACTTGACAATGGGAAGAATCGCATACATCGTAATAATCATTTGAGTGTTTACCTCTCTCAGAACTTAGAGCGAAGCATCTCGCGGCTACAGCCTGCGCCTTTAAAGCCTCTTTATGCCATTCATTTGACATTTCGCAAGGAACAACGCCATATAAATATTCGTCAAAAGATAATATATTAATAACATCGAATACCCCTCCGCTTTTTCTAAACTCAAGGCATCCTCTATATTCCTTTCCCTCAATATTAACGGTTAAGCCGTCTCCATCCTTAACACAGGCGAAATAATCAGAGCTGTCTAAAATCACGCATGGAGTGTTTCCGTCAGATAAAACAATTAGATTTTCTTTGCTTTTAACAATTTCCACATTTTTTTTAAATTTGTTTTTAGCCAAAGAAGCGTCTTTTTCCGAAGAATACCCTCCAAAATACACTTTCCAGCAATCCTCGTCAATTAAAACTGGTATTCCGTTTTCAGATGAGTTTAATTTAGCCTCTTTAAAAGATTTATAAGTATCATCTGATGAAATATAATAATTCATTCCAGAAGTAACCGAAAAATCATTTCCCAATATACTTTCAGAACCATAAAACAAATCATTCTTAATAATACCGAAATATAACGATGAATTTGAAATACTCACATTAGAAGTATGGTAAAATTTTGAAGTCAGTCCAACTTTTATAATATCCTCCTCCTGAACACAAAACACTGTACTATAAAAGCAAAAAATACCAATAAAACCAATTATAAAAAAACTCAATTTTCTCATTGGCCACTCTCCAATCAAAGTATTTTACAAAATTTTATTCTCCATAATTTCTTTAATTTCTTTTTTTAGACTTTCTCTTATTTCCGTAATAAAAGTACTTTTTGGCATAGATATATAATATCCTTGTATAAACTCAATCCCAAGTTTCAAAACCGTTAAAAGTTCATCATATGTCTCAATTCCCACAGCGATAATATTTATATTATTTTCTTTAGCGTAATTAACAATTTTTATTACATGAGATTGTTTTTCTTTCTTCAAGTGAATATCAAGAATAAGGCTTCTGTCAATTTTAACAAACTCAGGTTTCCCGCTTAAAAGAGAAAAATCATCAGTATACTTTCCCCCAAATTTATCAATAGCGAATTTAACCCTTAAGCTGTTAAATACCTCGCTTTTATTTATTACAGTTAAATTATCCGCGAAAAGCGTAGATAATTCATATACAATAAGATATTTTACATCGTTATATTTATTTCTTATGTTATTCAAATCTTCCTCTGTAAGGGAACTGGTCACTATAGAATTTATAAATAATCTTTTATTGTCAAAAATCAACGGATTATTTTTTATAATTTCCATACAGTTTAATACATTCATCGCCTCAAGAAGATACGCCTTTCCCTCTGAAAGAGCAAGTTCAATAATATCCACAGGAGTAGAAAACACATCGTCATCTGTTCTTAATAAAGCCTCATATCCATATATAGAACAATTTTTAACATTGACAATAGGCTGAAAATGATAAATCGCCGTATTTTCATCAATAAGCCTGTCAAGAGCTTTTGTTCTAATCTCCATAAATCTATCCCTATTATAATTTTCGAAAGAAAAAGAATGAATCGTTTCCTTATAAAGCCTTTTGGTTTCATATAAAGCGAATCCAGAATATTTCAAAAGAGTGTCAAGATCATTAGCGTCTGCGGGATAACAAGCGTAGCCAGCAACAAATTTTATTTTAAACTCCTTTCCGTCAGGAGCTGTAAAAATATTTGAGGATATTTTTTCTTCCCATTCTTGAAATTTCATTTTAACATCATCTCTTGAACTTTCCGAATAAATAAAAGTCATAAACTCACCTTTATTTTTAATCCCCGCGAAAAATCCATCAAAAAAACATGATAAAAGAGAAACAGCTGTTCTCATATATTTATCTGAGATAAATTCCCCATAAGTCTCATATATCGTAGAATAATAAATTAATTCTACTGACGCGAAACACCCGAAACTTAACTTATTATTTTTTATATACTCGTCAGTCTTTTTAAAAAAAGCGTCTTTTTTAAGAAAACCTGTAGCGTAGTCAAAATCAGAATCAAAAATACCTTTATATTTTTTTATCACATAATCCGAGGCGTCAATAATAATTCCTTTTGTTTGCTTCTCATCATAATAAAAAATCTTAATCCATTTTTTAATATTTCCTATTTCAATACAGTAAATATCTCTTTCCTGTTTAAAAGGCTTCCAATTACTATTTTTAAATTTAATATATTCCTCAATAGGCATACTATTAATGCAGCCAACTTTATTCAAAGTCTCAGCTCCGATAAATCCCGCGATTTCCGATGAGTATATTACAACGCCTTTTTCCACTAATATTTCAACCGCCCCAATGTTTGTGTTGAACATCGTGGCGTTATTTTTAATATTATGCAAAATATCTTTATACCTACCGCATAAATCGGAAATTTTATTTATATATAAATCCACGGCGGCAAACCCTGTTTTTGTAAAATCAAGATTATTTATAGTAAGGTCGGTATTTTCAATTTCTTTCTTTGATTCTTGAAATCTTGAAAAAACCTTCCCCACTATTTTTGAGTAAAAAGTTATAACCAAAATTATAAATATAATAAAAACAGCAAAACTTACAAAAAGCATTCTAAAAAATAAATTTTCTTCCTTTTTCAAAGAAACCAAAATAATATTAGGGTCAGAAACTGTTTTATAATATACTAAAACATCATTTTCATCCCTATTCAGAGAAAGTTTTTCTATTCTCCCGTCCGAATAATCACTTCCCGAAGTTTTAAGCTTAATAATTTTGGACAGCTCAATAAAATCCACATCCGATAAAAACTCATTATTTTTCCCGGACTTACTGAAGTTAGCGAACGTATCCGCGTCAGACAACAAAACAGAGAAAAAAGTCTCATCGTTTAATTTAATAAAAAACTTCTCAAAATTTTCATTATTATAAGAAAATATCAGTTTTATCTCAGAATTTTTATAATAAATATTTCTTCCAAATAATATATAATTTTTATTTGTAAACTTATCCACAAAAAAGTCAGAAATATATACCTGCCCTACCTTCCCATTATCAGAAACAAATTTAAGAGCCTCTTCTCTTTTATTGTCTTCACCTATTGATAATATACAATTATTTTCATTGTCAAATAAATATATAGTTTCGGGAGCGTTGTCTTTTTTCATATAATAATCGAAAAAAAATTGAATATCCTTATCGTTTCTATTCTCAATAAAATTTTTTAAATCATAAGAATTTACAGCTGAGGAAATATCATATTTTAACTCCTCAATATAACTTTTTACATATCGTTCATATGAAATAAATTCCACATCAGTATCTTTTTCCTCAGCGTCATAAAAAAACATGAACGCTATAAACACAAATAATACAGCGTAAAGCAATAACGTAAATATAATTATCGCTATACTTTTTTTATAAAATGAGTCTTTAACCAATCGCCCCACCTCATCTAAATTATAATTAATAATTACTTTTGTAGGTTAAACTACCTGTTTGGATATTTCTCAAAAAGCTCCTTAACAGACTCATATATAGCTTCGGCGGCAAGCTGTCTGTATTCAGGCGAATTTAATTTAGCGCCCTCATCCGCGTTCGTTATAAAACCTATTTCACATAAAGTAGCCGGAACCGTACTTTGCCTTAAAACAATAAAATTTTCTCTTTTAACTTTTCTGTCAAAACTCTCAAGTTTCTCAAGAAGATTTTCAAGGATGGTCTGCGCTAACAAACTGCTTGAAATTCCTCTGGATGATGAAATATCGTCCATATTATAATAAAATACTTCCGTTCCATTCGCTTTTTCTGAGCTCGCTGAATTTATATGAACGGAAACAAAAATATCACCTACTGTATTCCCTAAATTATTTCTATCCTCAAAAGATGGATAAAAATCTGTGGTTCTTGTGGCATACCCCTTAATGTCAGGATCATTTTCCAAAAGAACCATAACTCTGTTTACAATGTCAAGAGTTATTGACTTCTCAACATATCCCTGAGACATAGCGCCTGTATCATGCCCTCCATGCCCCGCGTCAAGTACCACAATATTTTTATATTTAGCTTTAGGATGTAAAGCGTTTATATAAATATTCTTCTCATCTTCCAAAACATTAAAAGCTAAAACGGATTTCTCATTAAATGTAACTTTCAAAGCCTCTTCCGTCACTGAAATTTGAATTTCGGAAAAATTATGGTCATTAACGGCAATAGAGGAATTTCTCACAAAATTTCTATAATCACCATGAAATACAACCTTATATATTCCATTATTATAATCGTCAATATGTTCCACACTGTTTAAATTAAAAGTCCCGCCATTTTTCTTTATAGCGAGAGAAGTACTGTAAATATCATAGCTTATCTCTCCTGAAGCTGAGTTTAATACAGTTTGATCGCTTCCCGTTGTTTGTTCGGTCTCATTATTGTTTTCACCAGACCAAATCGGTGATTCTGTTACAGCCTCTGTTTCTTTTTCAGAAGTTTCATTTGAATTATTCACAAAATTAACCTCAATACTTTTCTTATCTTCTGAAAGCTGTACATTATATTGAAAGTCGCCTTTTAAATCAAATACAACTCTCGCCGTATTATCATTTTCCCCTAAACGCACTTTTGACACAGCAAAATTTGACGCACCCATATTATTAGACACCGTTTTTATTCCACATTTATTAACATCAACAACAAGCCTGCGACCATTTTCAGTCAAAATCATATGATTAATCCCATTCGCTTCTTTATCCAAATTAATAACAAATTTTCCGTCCGCGCTTGTCTTTGGCAAATTAACAGAAGTAATATTAGATAAAATTTCGTTTACCGATGCTGTTCTTGTTTTTGAGTCCCATAAGACATTAAGCCCCACAGAAGAAGAAACAAAGCGTAGAGGAATCATAGTTTTATTGTTAATAATTTTAGCGGGAATAGACATAGATGTTGAGGTATTATTTACTGTCGCGTTTTTATCACCTATTTTAAGTATAACATTTTTATTATTGTAATCTATGGTTACTCTATATGTATTAGCGTCCCATTGAACCTTTGCCCCAACTTCCTCAAAAACCTCTCTCGCGGGAACAAGAGTAAAATTATCGAAAATAACTGGCGGCATAGTAAGATTCTTCATTTCCTTGCCGTTTATATATAAATTGACTTTCTGATTAACATATTGATGGTTAGCTCCGTCATAATTAAGATTAAGACATACATATTCAATAGTCGCGTACACCGTAGTTGAAAAAATAAACATAAATAAAAATATCAAAATAATTATATATTTTTTATGTTTCATTATCTTTCGCCTCCAAAAAAATGTGTATAGAAGTATTATAGCAGAAAAAACACATAAAAGATATATTTTATAATTATTTGAAATAAAAATGTAAAATTACCTGTCTTATCATTAATAACACCTGTAGAAATATAAGTATAAAAACTATACCGCACTTAAAAAATGTAATTATAAAACACATAATCACAAAACTATAATTGTTTATGTAAAATTTACAAACTTAAATAATAATTGACAAAGCTCGAAAAGTATATAAATTATAAATCTCTTTATAATAAAATCATACCGTAATTTTGGGAGATGATTTTATTAATATAAATTGTATAAATAACTGTAAATATCAGTCAAATGGAAAATGTACTTTAAGAAATTTGCCGAAATTAAATTACTTTAATATATCAAAACAAGAAAATAGTTGTCCCTATATGGATAGCTTTGTCGAATTTCAAACAGAAGAAAATAAATTTGTCATAAAATAATCAATATACCTCAAAATCATTCAAGTTTTAAAAGCACAAAAAGAGGGGATTCATAAATAAAGAAACCCCTCAATAAAAATGCTTATAAAAATAAATTAAATAAGAGCTTGTATATATAACCCTGAATTGCTACATAAATCAATAAAATTCTCTCCTATTTTTACAATAGGCTTAGAGAGATTGTTCTGATTGATGAAAACAACCTCTCCTTCCTCCTTATTTGAGAGAAGAACTCTGCTACCTATATAAGAATAGGCAATATTTCTGGAAAAAGTCATAACTTTCTCAACATCAAGAGAGCCGTAATAATTTTCCTCAAATTCCTTTAATACTTTAAAAGGGCACTTCCTTATATGATAAGCCCTGTCCGATGTCATAGCGTCATAAATATCACATACTGAAACTATTTTAGCGAAATGCTCGATTTTAGATTCTTTCACTCCAAGCGGATACCCTGTCCCGTCGAGTTTTTCATGGTGCATAAGAGCTGTAAGTTTAATAGTTTCAGGAATATTTTGGTCAATTAAAAGCATATATCCATAACTCGTATGCTTTTTCATTTCATAAAATTCTTCCTGAGTAAGTTTACCGTTTTTATTTAAAATTTTATCATCAATCATCATTTTGCCAATATCGTGCAAAATCCCGGCAACAGTAATATCACGTTTTTCATCATATGGCATATTTGTCCATCCCGCGTATAAATAACATAAAATAGAAACGTTAATAGAATGCCTATATGTATAATTATCTGACGCTTTTAGATGATAAATATAATTAACAACATCGCTTTTACATCTTACCTCATCTAAAATAGAAGCCGCGCTGTCATATAAATTGGAAACATTTAAAGAGTCTCCGTTTAGCGTGCCTAAAAAAGAATCTTTTATTTTATCAACACGTTCCCTATACATAGCGACAAATTTTTTAAATTCCTCTCTTTTGACAACAGAATTTTTTATCTCTTCCTCAAAATCATATCCATCTTTGACATCAAAAGGATTCGCGTCAATTTGTTCATAAACATAAATATAATCTATATCGCTTTTTTCTATTTTCTCAATATCTCTATCCGACAAAGCACTGCCTTTAACAAATATAACCATTCCATTCTTTGTAATAACGTCTTTGGCAAGAATCATATTATTCTTAACATTATTCATACGAACCTTTTTAACATCCATAAAATCACCTTAAATCAAAAGTTTTCCTTAACAAATTTTTCGATTCTGTCAATACCGTTGACGATATTCTCCATAGAAATGGCATAAGATAATCTTATGTAATTTTCAAATCCGAAAGATTCACAAGGAACAACGGCAACTTTATATTTATCCAATAAAATTTTAGAAATATCATTGGCGTTATTTATTTTTACCCCAAACACTTCCATACCACACATTTTAGAAATATCAACAAAAAGATAAAAAGCGCCTTTAGGAAGCAGTGAGCTTAAAAGAGGAATATCAGAAACCCTTTGAGCGATGTAATCTCTCCTGTGTTTAAATTCCGTAACCATTTCAGTAAGATTTTCCTGACTTCCCGTTAAAGCCGCGAGAGCGGCTTTCTGCGCGACGGAATTAACATTTGACGTGCTATGACTTTGAATATTAGCGATTACGTCTGAAATCTCTTTGGCCGCCGCGCTGTATCCAACTCTCCATCCCGTCATGGCGTAACTTTTTGAGACTCCGTTTACAACGATTGTACGATTATATATATTTTTCCCTAAAGTAGCAATACTTGTATGAGCAAGCTTTCCACTATAAATAAATTTCTCATAAAGCTCATCAGAAACAATAAAAATATCACGCTCCTCAGCGAAATCCGCGATCATTTGGAGTTCCTTAAAAGAATAAACCATTCCCGATGGATTGCATGGTGAATTTAGAATAATCGCCTTTGTTTTCTCGGAAAAAGCGTCTTCAAGCATATCTTTAGTAACTTTAAAACAATTTTCTTTTTCTGTTTTCACTATAACGGGTTTACCACCCGCGAGCTTGACAATCTCTGGATAGCTTGCCCAATACGGCGAAGGTATAATTACTTCTTCATCGGGATCTAAAATAGCCATAAAAGCGTTAAGCAGCGCTTGTTTGCTACCGTTTGAGATAACAATCTGCTCATAACCATAATCAAGACCATTTTCCAGTCTAAGCTTATCGCTTACAGCTCTTCGTAACTCATCAATACCCGCTCCCGGCGTATACCTTGTAAAATTATCATTTATAGCGTTAATTGCAGCTTCTTTAACATTGTCAAATGTGTAAAAATCAGGTTCGCCTGCCACAAAAACAATAATATCGTCACCGGCTGAATTCATTTTATTAGCCATCTCAAGCAAAGTCAAGGTTTTGGATGGCTTTATCTGCAAAGCTTTTTTTGATAAATTCATTTTATCACCGCCTGTATGTAAAAATATTATAAAAAAAGATATTACATTATAATTTTATACCATTTTTTAAATATTTGCAATATGAAAAAAATATTTTCCGCATAATTTATTGTCAAAGTGTCAAAAATGTTATTACATTAAATCATAAAAAGCACGATTTAGCCATTTGTTTACATCAGATAAAATCATATCTTTATAAAATTTCCAATTATATCGAAACAATAAAAGAATAATATGACAAACTTTAATAAAACATAATATATAATACATAAGATGATAATTCTATTGTTTTGCCATAAAAATTTCGCAAATCGCCATAACTTTTAATTTATTATTTAAACTCATTTAATTAGAGCGTATCTAAAAACTTTATATTTATATCACTGAAATCGTGTAAAACTTTAATTATAAAAAGTTTATACAGATTTATAAAACCTAAATATTACAAAAATTATGAAAAATAAAGCAAAAACAGTTCAATTTTATTTTTTATGATCTTTTGCGCGTATTTTAGTTTTCGGACACGCTCTAATACAGTTTAGAGAAATTAGCTTTTATCTCTATTTCAATGCCTTAATCTTACCGCACGCTATTTTATCCCCGGAATTTCCGGATGGTTGTGTTTTAAAATCATCAGATTGCCTATGGATAATAATTACTTTACCAATAATTTCGTTCACATTAAATCGATCAGTCAATACAGACATATAAGCATATCCATGATTGCCAAACAAAGGCGGCAAATCGCCGGCGTGATATGGATGTTGACAATTTTTAGGGTTATAATGCGTATTGGCGTCAGCGAACGGATCCGTCTCGTTTCCTGTACAACTCTCTCCGCTATGAATATGAAACGCGAATATATATGAGTTACATTCATTTCCATACGGTAAACCGTATACCTCCGTGGTAACTAAAACACCCTTTTGCGTTTGTTTAAAAATCACACTGCCATGTAAATCAGGATAATCGTTACTGCCTTTTATTTGCGCTATTAATGTAGGATATAACATCGTTTTTTTTATCATACACAATACCTCCCTAAAATATAATATGTACGAATGAAACCATAGGACACCGCAATTTATAATATGTAGAATTGTAAACATCGCCTAAGCTTACCGCGCTATTAGCGGATTATTGTTGACCGCGTAAAATATTGCGGTTTTCTCAAACACTAAACAAGTGAATAAAGTATTATAAGAGCTAAAGTATGTTAATATGTAAAATATTTTCTCAGCTAAAAAGAACACTTAAACTTTTAAGAAATTTATTATTTCTATAATTTTAATAATCGCTAAGGCATATCTGAAAACTATCATAAGTTATCAGTTATATACCCGAAATATCCAAAAAATTATTAAAAATAAACGAAAACGGTTCAATTAAACAGAAAAGCCTTTCTGTTTCCTTTTATTTTTTATAATTTTTCGTGCGTATTTTAGTTTTCAGATACGCTCTAAAAAATCTTAAATACATTTTAAATTTACCATTATATACTTTTTAGTATTTTAATTTACCAACGTTTTATAAACATATTAATTTTTTGAATAAAATTCTTGATAAAAGCTATACTAAAAATATTATTTAAAATAAAAAACACAGCGTATATGAAAATTAAAATACGCTTTAATAAAAACCGTTTTTAATATTAAATATAAATATTTAGATTTTATACCAAAATACATTTACAATATAAACTAAATATAATTTTACAAGCCCTTTATTTCCATATTTTATAGTATCAAAATCGGTATAAAAATCCTTTAAAAACAAATAATAGTCGTACAATCTTGTTTAGGAGGTAATTTAAATTGAAAGCAACAGGAATTGTTAGAAGAATAGATGATTTAGGCAGAGTAGTTATACCAAAAGAAATAAGAAGAACATTAAGAATAAGAGAAGGCGATCCTCTTGAGATCTTTACAGATAGAGAAGGCGAAATAATTTTAAAAAAATACTCACCAATAGGCGAACTCGGGGCGTTCGCGAGAGAATACGCCGAAAGTCTGGCCCAAAACGCGGGACATATAACCTGTATTGTGGATAAAGACCAAATTATAGCTGTTTCAGGAGGAGCGAAAAAAGATTTCATGGAGAAACATATCTCCGGAGAACTTGAAAAAGTCATCAATACAAGAAATATACACATAGCTACAAGAAACGATACAGATTTTGTTCCTATTTTAGAGGATGATGACGAATCTATTTATAACCATGAGCTTATAACTCCTATAATTTCAGAGGGAGATGTTCTTGGAGCGGTAGTAATGCTTTCCGATGACAAAAAAATGGGAGAAGTCGAGGAAAAACTTGCTCAAACAGCTTCTGGTTTCTTAGGAAAACAAATGGAACAATGACTAAAAAAATTAAAAACGTATATACAAAAAAAGCGAATATTTATTTTGAGAGTGCCGATAAAATCGACACTCTCAAATATTAATTAATATATACAATTATAATTACATACGTTTTATCTTCTTGATACTACCTTAGAATATCTGGATATATTAAGAAGCAATCCTATTGACCCCATCATAAAAACCAAAGAGGTACCACCATAACTTATAAACGGCAAAGGTATACCTGTATTGGGAATAGTATTTGTAACAACAGCTATATTTAAAATAACTTGTATAGCAATCATTACAACGATACCTGAGGCGATAAGACAACCAAACATATCAACAGAATTCATAGCTATATTAAGACCTCTCCAAATAAGAATAATAAATAGAAACACAAGAATAGCGGCGCCGAAGAGTCCAAGTTCCTCACAAATAATAGCGAATATAATATCGTTATGTCCCTCCGGTATATATCCAAGCTTTTGACGACTTTGCCCAAGTCCAAGCCCAAATAACCCTCCGGACGCTATAGCGTATAAAGATTGAATAGTCTGATAACCTTTGTCTAAAGGGTCTGAAAACGGATCAAGCCACGCGAAAATACGCCCCATTCTAAATTTCTCGCCAAAAATAAGCATTCCCGCGCTCGCTCCCACAGCGGCTAATCCCCCTACAATAAAATAAACTATTCTCGGACTCGCCACAAAAACAACAGCCATGCCAATAATAGAGATAACAAGAGCTGTACTCATATTCTCTATAGCGACAAGACCCGCCGGTAAAGCGATTATACACATACAAGCGAAAAAGCCACTCCAATAATTTAGTATTTTTTTATGTTGAGAAATAAAATTAGCGAGCAGTAAAATCATAGAGATTTTCGTGATTTCCGAAGGCTGAAAACCAATAGGTCCGATTTGAAGCCATCTTCTCGCTCCGTTAGCGTCTCTTCCTATCAAAAGAACCAAAACAAGACATATATTGCATACTATGTAAAATGGAAGTATAAGTTTTTTAAGCTTGTTGTAATTAAAATTACTCACCAAGTACATAACAACAAACCCGATTGCTGCCCAAAGACCCTGCTTTTTAAAATAAAAATATATATCATAATTGCATTGGGCGCTGTTCCCAGCACTGTAATAACTAGCACTAAAAACCATAATGACACCCGATAAAACAAGTAAAACCGTTGCGATTAAAACCGCGTAATCAACTGAAGATATAAGTATCCTCGTTTCTTCCTTTGGTCTTTCAACGGTCCTTGACATAAAAATCACCTGCCTGAATTATATCTATACATAAAATTCGGGGCAAAAATATAAATCTTATAACACAAATTACTCATAAATTTTACCCACAAATTTACCTCAAATAAATTTACTTTTTTAACATTTTCTTCTACGCAAAAAATCATTTCATCTTTTAGAAAATCTATAACAATATATTTTTAACAACTGTTATAAAGTTTTTATCTTTTAACATAATCCATTAAACCATTAAAAGCAAAAATACTATCATCTTAAAAATATAATTTTACATTAAAACTAAAACATAAAATACTGTCAATATTTATTTTGAAGCTCACAAGAAAACTTTTTAAACAAATTTCCTCTTTCCTCATAACTCTCAAACATATCCCAACTTGCGCAAGCTGGAGAAAGCAAAATACAGTCTCCCTCTTCAGCGTTTTGAAAACACATTTTAACGGCGTCCTCAAGAGAATTAGCCTTTTTATAATTTTTAAAACCATATTTTTCACAAGTAGAGATAATTTTATCAGAAACCTCTCCGATTACAGCAAAATATTTAACTTTTCCAGCAAAAGTTTTAATCCATTTATCAAAATCCGATTTTTTATCATATCCCCCGCCTATCAAGCATATAGGCCTTTTCATAGCGTTAATAGCGTTAATAGCCGCGTCCGGATTTGTACCTTTGGAATCATTATAAAACTCAATGTCATTAATTGTGGTTACATACTCTATTCTATGCTCAACCGCCTTAAAATTTTTTAACGTGTTAATAATAACACTCATAGGAACTCCAGCGGCAAGACTTATCCCTACAGCCGCCATAGCGTTCTGTACATTATGCCGTCCTAAAATTTTAAGTTCCGAAATATCGATTACTTTTTGGTTATACTCCCTAAACTTAATGAAGATACTTTCCTGATTAGAGTAAACCCCTTCTGAAAGCCCTATTTTTTCTAACGAGTCACTCTCAGTAAAATACAAAGTTTCACACCTTGCCGAGTTTTTCATTCTTCTGCATACGGAATCATCGTAATTTAAAATAAGATAATTATTTTCATTCTGATTCTCAAAAATACGAGCTTTTGTCAATATATAATTTTCAAGAGTTTTATGTCTGTTTAAATGGTCGGGGGTAATATTTAAAATAGCCGAGACAAAAGGTTTAAACTTATCAATCTTTTCAAGCTGAAAACTGCTTATTTCCGCTACGGCGAAACTTCTATCATCAAGGCTTAAAACCTTTTCAGTGAAAGGAATGCCTATATTTCCGACAACCTCCGTATTTTTCTTATAGTTTCTAAAAATCTCCCCTACAAGAGATGTTGTCGTTGTTTTTCCGTTTGTTCCCGTAATAGCGATAACCGGACATGGACAAAGCCTGTATCCAAGCTCAACTTCACTCCATACAACGATATTGTTTTTTTCCGCCTCTGATATAAACGGCAAATCACTTGGAACACCTGGGCTCAAAATAATTAAGTCCTGCTCTTTTATAATATCATCGGGATTTTTTCCGAGATACAGTGAAATATCATACGCTTTGAGCATCAAAACCTCATCTGAGATTTTATCCTCTGTTTTAGAGTCCGAGACAATAACACAAGCTCCAAGTTTTTTAAGTAATATCGCCGCGGAAATACCGCTTCTCGCCATACCCACAATAAGTACCTTTTTTCCTTTAAAGTTCATTAAAAATTCCTCCCGAAAAAATCTATGAAATCACTCGTTTAAATATGTCAAAAATAAATTTAAAAATCATATTAACTCTTATTTATCCTAAAAAAAATTTTTTGTCGCCAAAAATCCCACAAGACAGCATATAGACGTAATAACATAAAATAAAGTAACAACTTTTGTTTCTTTCCAGCCGCATTGCTCAAAATGGTGATGAAGAGGAGCCATTTTAAATATACGTTTCCCATGGGTAACCTTAAAATAGAGAACTTGAATAATAACAGATAAAGATTCACATACATAAATAAACCCAACAATAATTAATATAATGGGCATTTTCATAAGAACAGCCATACTCGCTATAAATCCTCCTAAAGCGAGTGAACCCGTATCCCCCATAAAAACCCTTGCAGGATAAGCGTTAAAAAGCAAAAAGCCAAGCAACGCACCTACAGCCGCTCCCGCCACAGGAAAAATGCCGCTCCCCATAGCTTTAGCCGCAAACATAAAGAATACAGTAACCAAAACTGTAACACCGGCAGCAAGACCATCAAGACCGTCTGTAAGATTCACACTGTTCACCGTTCCTACCATTACAAAAAAGAAAAACGGAATATATAAAGAACCTAAATTAATGGTTCCCTTATCAGTAAATGGAATATATATATTCGTACCAATATCTGTATAATTATAAATATAATATAAAAACACCCCTGTTACAATAAGCTGGCAAATAAGCTTTTGATACGCTTTAAATCCTAAAGAACGCTTTTTCACAACCTTAATATAATCATCAATAAAACCTATAATACCATAACCCACCGTAACAAATATAACCATAACGGCGTCCATATTGTCTTTTAAAAAGAAAACCGAAGCGATAAGCAGGCTTATTAAAATCATAATTCCGCCCATAGTCGGAGTACCAGCTTTAACAAGATGCGTCTGTGGTCCGTCATTTCGCACATTCTGTCCAAATTTAAGCTTTGTAAGAAAAGGTATAATAATCGGGCATAAAATAATATTCGCCACAAAAGCTATTAAAATCGCGTAAACAGCGGAAGTAAAATCAAAATCCATAGTAAACTCACCTCTTAATTTTTTCAACAGTTTTTTCAAACTTCATTCCTCTGGAAGCTTTGACAAGAATAATATCGTTATTTTTAAGTATATCATCAATTTCAGCGAAAAACTTTTCTTGCGTCTTAAAATAAAAAATATTTTTAGCGTCTATATTGTCTAAAGTGGCTCGCTTTAACGCTCCCTCGTAAATATTCTTAGAAATGTTTCCGATACATATAATCACGTCTATATTCTTTTGACAAGCGTACTCCCCAACCTCAAAATGAAGTTTTGGCGCAAAATCACCAAGCTCGAACATATCTCCAAGAATGCATACTTTTCTTAAAGATGACTCAGAAAGAACATCAATTCCCGCTTTCATTGAAACCGGATTAGCGTTATATACATCATTGATAATCGTATATTTATCGGTTCTAATAACATCCATTCTCATTTTTGTAGGCTCAAAACTTTCAACGCCTTTTTTTATTTGCTCAAAATTAAGGCCAAAGTAATCCCCGACGGCCGCGGCGGCAAGAGTGTTAAGAACCATATGCCGTCCTGGAGTCTCTATATTGGCCCAAAAGCTTTCCGAACCTTTATGTACGCGAAAGCTTATTCCGTCAATACCCTTTTCAGCAATTTCGTCAGCGTAAAAATCATTTTCATCATATGAGTAATTCGCTGTTCCGTAAAAACAAGTATTTTTTTCTCTTCCTTTAAGAGTCATAAGCATATCATCGTCACCGTTTAATATTTTAAGCCCCTCTTCTTTAAGAAAATCAAAGATTTCACATTTCGCCTTTAAAATTCCCTCTCGGCTTCCAAGATTTTCAATGTGAGAATATCCTACATTTGTAATAACCGCCGCATCAGGTTTAACCATTTTACAAAGCCTGCGTATCTCACCAAAATGATTCATCCCCATTTCAATAACGGCGGCTTCCGTATTCTCCTCAATTTTAAAAATCGTTAGCGGAACCCCTATTTCATTATTAAAATTACCATCAGTTTTAACGGTATTAAACTTTTGCCCCAAAACAGAGTAAATAATATCTTTTGTCGTTGTTTTACCTACGCTTCCCGTAACCGCGGCGACAGGAATATCAAAAAGATTTCTATAATACTCAGCTAAATCAGCTAAGGCTTTTTTTGTGTTATCAACTTTAATATAAGTTTTTTGAGTATTTATCTCAATTTCCGATAACGCGCATACGGCTCCCTTTTCAAAAGCCGTATCTATAAATTCGTGACCGTCAAAATTCTCACCCTTTAAGGGTATAAACAAGTCGCCTTTTAAAATATCTCTTGAATCTATGGAAATATTTAAAACAATTTTATTTTCATCACAATTTAAAATTTTTCCGCCGACCGCGGCGGAAATTTCTCTAACGGATAAAGATTTCATAGTCTGTACCAACCAAGCAAAAAGCAAGTGATTTCCTTTCCTAAAATTTAAAACCACACATAATTATAAATTGTACATTACAAAGCGTCTAAAGCCTCTTTAGCGACTTCCGTATCATCAAAGTGAATAGTTCTGTCAGCGAAAATCTCGTAATCTTCATGCCCCTTTCCGGCGATAATAACAGAATCACCTTTTCCAGCCATAGCTATAGCCTTAAAAATAGCCTCTTTTCTGTCAACAATGGAAATATAATTTTTCGTAATAGGCTTTACACCTGTTTCAATCTCTTTAATAATAGAAGACGGCTCCTCTGAACGTGGATTGTCAGAAGTTAAAACCGAAAAATCTGAAAGCTTTGAAACAATTTCACCCATAATAGGACGTTTTTTTCTGTCTCTGTCACCGCCGCATCCAAAAACCGTAATAATTTTCCCCTTTGTGAATCCTCTTACCGAATTTATAATATTCTCAAGTCCATCAGGAGTATGAGCGTAATCAACAATTACATTAAACCCTTTATCATTCTTTATATTTTGTATCCTGCCTGGAACTCCTTTAATCATATTAACGCCCTTTTGAATATCCGAAACAGACATACCCATTCTCAAAGCCACCCCTATAGCTCCTAAAGCGTTATAAACACTGAATCTTCCCGGAATATTAAGCTCAAAAGGATAAATATTTCCATCGATTAAAACATCAAATCTCACTTTGTCCATATAATATCTGATGTTTAAAGCTTTAATATCACAATTTTTGTCAATACCAAAAGTTATTATCTCACAGTCAGCGTTTTTAATAATTTTATCAAAATATTTATCATCAGCATTTACAATACCATATTTACACATTTTAAAAAGTCTCGATTTAGCGTTACAGTAATTTTCCATATTACCGTGCAAATCAAGATGGTCTTGAGTAAGATTGGTAAAAACGCCTATATAAAAATCACAGTAATCTACCTTTTTTAACTCAAGAGCGTGAGAAGAAACTTCCATAATAACGTTATCAACATTTTTTTCCGCCATCACATTAAAAAGCATATTGAGCTCAATATTATCAGGAGTAGTGCTCGCCGCTATATGAATACCGACTTCATCGGGTATAAACTTTTCTCCGCCGATTCTTGTCTCAACTGTTCCAATTACTCCCGATTTTCTGCCGACGGAATTTAAAATCGTCTCAATAAAATAAGTTGAGCTCGTTTTTCCGTTTGTTCCAGTAACGCCGATAAGTTTAAATTTTTCTGATGGTTTATCAAAAAAGTCATTTGAAATAAGAGCTAACGCTTCTCTGGTGTCTCTCACTTTGATAACCGTTACATCCTCCTCAATCTCCAAATCTCTCATACATAATACCGCGGTCGCGCCATTCTCACACGCTGATTTTATAAATTTATGCCCATCAACGTTAAACCCTGAAATACATACAAATAGCGCTCCCTCAGAAACATTTCTTGAATCAATAGTTAAAAACTTTATGTCAACGTCAAGGCTCCCCCTAAGCAAATCAAAATCAAGATTTTTAACAAAATTTTCTAACTTCATAAAAACACCGCTTTCTCTTTATACTATAAAAATGACTTTATTGAAAAATGTATACGACAAAAAATCAATTTTGCGTATATAAAACTATCTTACTGGCAGCGTTTATTTTTTCCCCGCCCTCTGGAAATTGCCTTAAAACAATGTCCCCTTCTCCTTTAATGTCAAAATTAATTTTCAATTTTGTAAGTTCCGCCTTGCACTCGGAAACCTTTTTTCCTATAAATTTAGGAACATCAATTTTCATAACCTCCGGCATCTCCGCCTCTTCATCGTTATATACTGGCTCTATTCCTAAATAAGGGAGAACATTTGACAACAGCTCTTTCATAACAGGACCAGCCACCTGACCCCCGTAATATGTTCCTTTAGGTTCGTCAACAAGAACAATTCCTATAACCTGAGGATTTTCAGCCGGAGAAAAAGCCATAAATGAGGCAATATATTTTCCACTTCTTCTCGGAAGCTTTTCACTTGTCGCGGTTTTGCCGCCGATTCTATAGCCTGGTATATAAGTTTTATTACCTGTTCCCTGAGAAACAACACTCTCAAGAATTTCCTTCATTTTTTCAGAAGTCTCTCTTGAGACAGTTGTTTCATTAGATGAATAATCAAATGTTTTAACAACATTATTATTCTCATCTGTAATTTTCACTCCAAAATGAGGTACTATAAGCTTTCCTCCATTTATAACCGAGGATATGGCTCTTAAAAGCTGCAATGGTGTAATCTGAAAAGATTGCCCAAAACTCATCGTGG
>CAJTVH010000019.1 GCA_910579745.1 uncultured Clostridia bacterium
CGTCGGCGGGGAGAATAAACGCCGTTATACCTTATTACGGATATGCCAGACAGGATAGGAAAACCAGGGCTAGAGACCCGATAAGCGCCAAACTTGTGGCGGATATAATAACATCGGCGGGAGCGGACAGAATTTTGACAATGGATTTGCACTGCGCTCAAATACAAGGATTTTTTAATATTCCTGTTGATCATCTTTATGGAATGAATATTTTGGCGGAGTATTATCAGAATAAATTTGATAGTTTTGAGAATATGGTAACTGTCTCACCTGATTTGGGAAGTGTTACAAGGGCGAGAAGTTTTGCGGGAAAACTTGATATACCTCTCGCTATTATTGATAAGAGAAGACCAAAGGAAAATGTTTCGGAGGTTATGAACGTAATTGGGGAAATTAGCGGAAAAAGCGTTATACTTGTGGATGATATGATTGATACGGCGGGAACTATAGTAAACGCCGCCAAAGCGCTTAAGGAAAGGGGTGCTATCGAGGTATACGCTTGCTGTACTCACCCTGTTTTATCGGGAAAAGCTATAGAGAGGATAGAAGACTCGGAGATAGCTGAACTCCTTGTACTTGATACGGTTGAGCTTCCTGAGTATAAAAAAATCTCAAAAATTAAACAGGTGAGCGTTTCAAGGCTTTTCGCCAAAGCCATTTATAGAATTCATAATGGTATGCCTGTTTCCACAATATTTGAGTAAAAGTTTTGAAAAACGGTGATACGCTATAGTTACTTACGCTATAATTAACAAACTTAAAAACAAATAAGTTTGTCTCGCTTTTTTCAAAAAGCGAGTGGAACTTGAGGCAAATCCACAAGGTTTTTTTTAAAGTTAAAAAAACTCATGTATGAGACATAGTGTTACTGTTATTTTTCATCGAAGTTAGGTTATTTTGGTTTTAAAACAGATAAAAAAAGTCCACCGCTTAAAAAGTGAAGGACTTTCTTTATATATTCAAAGTATTTTTTATGAAATAAAAATACGAAGAGTTTTTAATTTGTTTAAGCGTATTGATAAAATTGATATGCTTAAACAAATTATTTTATTCTTCCGGTGTATTGTCGTCGGTATTGAAACCATATTTTTCGTTTTCGTTGTCATGTCCGAAAAAGAAATCATTTTCGTTAATTGAGCTGTCTTCTGAAAAATTATTGTTGTCTGCGTTTATTATGGAATTTTCCAAAAAATCGTTATCGAAAATGGAAATGTTCTCACTTTCGGCGAAGGATTTTATATCGTTTAGCATTTCGTCAAAGCTTAAACCCGGTTCGAGTGACTCAAATTCTTTGTATATAGCGTAAAGCTTAGGAGTGTTATTTGTCGTTACATAAATAGAAGCGAGGTCTAAAAGCAGGGAAACATAAAATTCTTTGTCTAAATCGCTGTCCGTATCGTTTATATTAACGAAGCCGTCAGGATTTTTAAAGTAATATGTGAGATTTTCCAAAATTTTCTCAGCTGCGGAAAAGTTTTTCTCTTTTATATATGTTTTAGCCAGCATAGATGAATCTCTCACATATTCATCGTTATTCTCGCCTAAAATACTTTTCTTAATTTCTATGCTTTCCTCATACATTTTTTTTGCCCGTTTAAAATCATTTTTCTTGAAATATATGTCGCCTATGTTTTTTAAATTTGACGCATAATAGAGATGATTTTTGCCGACAATATTTTTGATGATGTTTAAGGATTTTATCCGTAAGGTGAGAGCCTTGTTCTCATTTCCGAGACGCATATAAGAGTTGGCGAGTTTATTTAAAGCCTCTGCGTAATAAGGATGTTCCTCGCCTATATAAATTTTTATAAGTTCGACGGATTTTTCATAGCAGTTTTTGGATTCAGCGAAATTTTTATTTTTATCATATACTGAACCTAAGTAATAAAGGTTTTTTAAGTATTCCTCGGAACGTCCGCCTTTTATTTTTTTTATTATGTCTAAGGCCGCGAGAAAATAATCCGCCGCTTTCTCATAATTCTCGGTTTCCTCAAGGTCATAACCTATAAGATTAAGATTATCAGCGTAGTCGAGGTCCTTTTTTTCTCTAAGTGAGAGTGATTTTTTATGATATATAACGGCGTTTTCAATATCATTTGTATCAAAATAAGAGCTTCCTAAATTTAAAAGGCAATTTATATAATCCGGATGATTTTTCTCAAGAATATTTCTGCGGATTGAGTAAATTTCTTTAAAAATTTTTAAAGAAGTGTTATATTGTCCGGAATTGCTCAAATCTATAGCCATATTATTTAAAATATTTGTGTAATGAAGGTTTTTTCCTTGTAATTTCTCAAAAGTTTCGGCGGCTTTTTTTAACAGAGAGATGGAGTTTGAGAATTTACCGTCTTGGGAGTAAACACAAGCGAGATTATAAGCGTCGTCACAGAAATATAAAGTGTTGGCGCAATTATTGTATTCATACATTTTTAAAATTCTCTCACCGGTTAAAATAGCTTTTAAAATGTCATCATCCTCGTATGCCTCAAAAAAGCTTTTTCTTAATCGATTTATTTGATTTTTATGCAATTTAGTCACCTTGACCTTTCTTTATAAAGCCGCTGTAATTATACGAGTTTTTTATATTTATTATAATATGATTCAGAAAAAATCTGTAAAGAAAAAACTATTTTATTTGATATTTCTTTATACTTTCCGCGTTTAAAAAAAACGCCTTTAGCTAATAAGCGCCGCGAAGATAAGCGGGTGATGTAATCCGACTTTTGAGAGGCAAAAACTTACGTGAATAAAATATTTTTTCTTTCTTTATCGAAATAGCTGTAAGATTATTATTTTTTGGAATTTGTTATTTAAGCTGTTTTAAGAATATAAAAGGTTTTTCAGATATTCTCTAATAAATCAAAAGTCTCTTTTATTATGTCATAGGAATATCCTTTTCTTAAAAGGAAACCCTCTATACGACGTTTTTCCTTTATGTCATAGTCCCATACGCCGTATTTTCTCTCAACAAGCTCGGCGGCTTTTTTAGTTTCATTTAAATCGTTCTCATTTATAACGTCTTCGATTATATTATCGCTTACTCCTCTTTGCTTTAACTCGTGCTTGATTCTCTCTTTCCCAAAACCTTTTAAATTAAACTTATCCCTTAAATATCCTCCGGCGTAAGCGTAATCGTCTATATATCCGTATTTCTCAAAAAGCTTTATTACTTTCTCAATAATATCCTCTGTGAAATCTTTTTCTCTCAGTTTATTTACAATTTCCTTTTTTGTGCGCTGTTTGAAATTTATATATTTTAAAGCCGTGTCTCTCGCTTTTGAGAAAACGACATTTTCCTTTATGTAATTAAACTTCTCATAAGAAATCTCATCCGCGTCTAAAAGCTTATAATACAGAATATCAACCTCGTCAAGCCCGAAAGCGAAATTTCCGTCGATAAAAACGGAATATCTTTTTTTATTATGTTTTTGCTGTCTAATATCGGTTATTTTCAAGTTATCACCTTAATTTTGATATTGTTTATAAAATAAATACAACTTTATATTTCCTATATTAATAGTATATCAGAAAAAAAAAGATATTTCAATTTTTTAATAAAAAAAGTTGCTATTAATTAAAGTTAATGATATACTTAAAATAATAACTTTTTAATATTTTAGGGGAAATTGTCTAAAAAGTTGTTTTGTTGCGGATTGTCTTAAAATGAAAGTACTTTTTAAATGTTAAAAGTTTGTAATGTTTTGAGATAAGACCATAGATAACTTTTCGGTGAAATGGCAGAGGTTTTTGGGTGTTTTGAAAAATTACGCCGTCAGGATAAAGTATTTTAAGTAAAGGGTGTTTTGCTGTGAGATTAAAAAAATATGGATTGAGAATAAAAGATTTATTTTTCGCTGTTGTGGTTTCTTTAATGTTTTTTATGAGCTCAAATTTCGTTTTTGGTGATGAGATTGAGATAAACGAGCCTTTGGGTCTGTATAAAAACGTGTATGAGGCCAGTTATGAGAAGATAGCGAACAAAGAAAGCGCCGGAAACACGGAGGTTTCAAAAGAGGCTCCTTTTGAGGAGAACACGAAAACGGAAAACAATGACTTTGTGTTAAATCAAAAAAATTTTTACTTTGACAACGGCGATTTCTTTTGGTTTAGAAGATACGCTTTTAAAGAAACGGTGAAAGATAAAAAAATTACATCCGCCGTGACTTTTCCGGGAAACAGCGTCGAGATAAGGTATGTGGACCCTGTTACTAAACAATGGGTTCTTACAGGGGATATAAATAAATTAAAAGATGTGAGAACGACTCTTTTTATTAATACAGAACAGGTAAGCGCCATTATAAGCGTTCCCGCTGTTTATAAAAATTTATTTACAAACAATACTCTTGAAATTCTTCCGGAAGACGAGACTCCTCTTAAAATAACTTATAGTGACGGAATGTACACAGTTTCTTTCGATTTTCCGCAGGATACCTCTAAAATAGGTGAGATTTGGTGCTTACAGTCTAAAAATAAGCTTATAGACTGGTCTAATCAAAAGAATTATAACTATTTTAAAGTTCACGACCTATCTGTTGAGAGAAGATGGTCTTGGGACGGATATTATTTTAAAACCCCGTCTAATTATATACCGTCGGGAGAAAATGTTTTATACAGACATCCGGCTAATTATACGGGAAGTTCTTTCGCCAGGTATGGGGAAGGTCTTGCCGCTTTTGATTTAGGTTTTATTATGACGAATATTTGTCTTAATAATCAGAATGAGGAAGGATTTTGGGAGACAGGGCCCGCTTCCCAATGGCTTAAAGCGGATTTTCAAATAGGCGAGGGTTTTTATGACACGAGATTTTCAACGGATTTCGCTCTTAATTTAGTATCAGCTTATAAGAGATATGGATTTACTCCTTTTATTGAGGGAGCTGTTAAATATGGGGAGTATTTTTTAAGGCACGCCGAGAAAAATCATTATGAGGTTGGCGATGGCTGGCTTGTTGAGGACTATGCCCCGAATGGAAAGGCGGAAGCTTATAAACGCACTCACGTTTCCCTTAATCATCAGGTTAATGAGATTAGTTTCTTATTCTATTTATATAACGAGACAAAAGATGTGAGATTTTATGAAGCCGCTAAAATAATGCTCAGAGGTATAGAAAACACAAAAGAGAAATGGGTTCTTCCTGACGGGAATTTAGCTTACGCTCTTATGTATAATGGAACAAACAACGTTATGACGGATTATCCTTATTTGACTTACAATGATTTATTTGAGCTTAAAACCATTTTAAGTTCTTATGGGGAAAGCAACATTACCGTGAATTACCTTATGGAAAGAAAAAAAGAGTATATGGATAAGGCGGGTATAACAGAATACAGAAAAGAATAACAAAGTATAGTACGATACCTTTTGGCGGTTTGTCAAAAGGTATCGTTATGCTTAATAAATTTTAAAAGGAGGTTTTAAAATGAGTGACAAACCTATTGTTGGAATTATTATGGGCAGTGACTCTGATTTACCTGTTATGGGGGAGGCGGCTAAAGTTATGGAGGAATTTGATATTCCTTTTGAGATTACGATAGTTTCCGCTCATAGAACGCCTGAAAGAATGTTTAAGTACGCTGAGAGCGCTAAATCCAGAGGCCTTAAAGTTATTATCGCCGGAGCCGGAGGCGCGGCGCATCTTCCGGGAATGACAGCGGCTATTACTTCTGTGCCTGTAATCGGTGTGCCTGTTAAAACGAAAACTTTAAACGGCGTTGATTCTCTTTACTCAATAGTACAGATGCCGGGGGGGATACCTGTTGCCACCGTCGCCATAAACGGAGCGAAAAACGCGGGACTCCTCGCTGTTCAGATTATTGGGAGTTTTGATGAAAATATACATAAAAAAGTTGTCGAATATAAGGAAAATTTAAAAAAATCAGTTGAGGAAAAGGCAAATAATCTTGAAAATGTACATTTTTTAGAGTATTTTGAAAAAAAATTTTAAAAAAAGCTTGATATTTTTAAATAACCATTATATAATATAATTGTAAAACAATATGTTTTTTGTAAACAGACGCTACAATAAAAATATGACTTGGGGGATAATATGGACTATAACAAACTTATAGGTTCAAATATAAGATTTGAACGTCAGAAAAGAGATTTGACTATTGAGGAACTTTCAGAAATTCTTAACATCGCGCCGGGTTTTTTGGGTCTTATTGAAAGAGGTCAAAGAGGCACAAGTATTAAAAATTTATGTAAAATAGCCGAATTTTTTAGTATTTCCTTAGACCAGCTTATAACTCGTCCGGCGGGGACGGTTGTTAAATCGGAAGACGAGCTTATGGCTGAAAAAATTGAGAACATAGAACTTAGAGATAAATACACGACAGCGGTGAGCCTTATTCATGGACTTAGCACTGTAGAGCTTGACTTTGTGATAACATCGATTAAAAGTATGAGAAGACTTATGAAAAAGGCGGAGTATGTTGATTTTGAAGCCGGTGAGCAATAGTTGTTTCGATTTTTAAAAATTTACTGTATTAATAAATTAAAATTTATTAAATTTACTGAAAGCAAAGAAAAGATTTTGAAACCTTATATTTCTTAATCTTTTTTTTGTGCTTATTTTAATCAACTTAAATAATGTGAGTTTGATAAGAATTATTATATATATTAATTCGTAAAATTTTCAGTATAAACCAATAAAATAATTTCTTTAATATATCATCTTTTTAGAATTTTTCTGTTAATTTTTTTTAATTCGATAATGGAAGTTTAATTATAAAAAACGTTTATTAAATCCGCTGCTTTATTGAATTATGATATATTGCATTAATCATAATTACCTTTATTACAATAATTATACATCAAATGGGCGCTAAAGTCAACAGATAGAGTATATTTTTTACCGATTGAATACACTATACATAATATAATCACCGCAAGGAGGTTTTGGTATGGTTGACTTTGGAAATACATTAAAAATATTACGTCTTAGGGAAAATTTAACTCAGTCTCAGCTGGCCAAAAAGCTCGGACTCTCAAAATCTGTTGTAAGCGCTTATGAAAACGGTGTTCGTATGCCATCTTATTACGTGCTTATTCGTATCTCAAAAGTTTTTAACGTAAGCACAGATTACTTATTGGGATTGGAGCCGAAAAACAGAATAGATTTATCAGGTCTATCGCAGGAGGAGACGGACGCTGTTTTAAATTTAATTAGGGTTATGAAAAGAAAATTTATGAGAAACAATTATTAAACATATAGGAAACAAAAAATTATTTTACTCAAAATTTCTTAAAAATCGGGCACTGACAGCGACGTTTAGCTCCTATAAAATATTTTTTTGTTTTTATATAGACTGATTTTTTAATGAGAGAATTAGTATTAGAGCGTATCTAAAAAATAAAATATACACAAGAAATTATAGGAAACACCGCACAAAGGAAAATAAAAATAATTTTTCAAATTTAAAATTTCCGTTATCGTGTCATTTTTCAAGAAAAATAACACTAACACTCCAATTTTTTTAAAAAATTATTTTTATTTTTGAATTGCGCGGTATTTCCTATAACAAATGAGACGAAATTGAGTTAATTTTATTTATTCTGTTATAATTTTTTGGATATTTTATTTTTCAGAGAGTAGGAATAAGCTTAAAAAAATAAGATTTTATATACTTTTAAAAGTAGGCAAGAATTTTCAGATACACATTAGTTAAAATATCTGTTTATGTCCTCTTTGCTTATGGCGGGGTGAAGGGCTATATTTATGCCGTTTGAGATAATATTGGCGAGTCTTTTGACGACGGCGTCAACTTCTTTCGGCGTTACAAACATATTTCCGTCACAGGGAGTGAGTATCTCATATATCAGATTATATTTTTCCTCTTTATCGAGAGTTTGCAGCATTTTATAAAACTCTCCGCCTTTTTTAGCTTTTAAGCTCATCTCGTTTAATACCTTATCCATTGTGTCGTTTATTAATGTGGCAGCGTCGACAACCGTAGGCACGCCTATGGCTATTACGGGGATTCCGAGTGTTTCTTTATTTAGCGCCATTCGTCTGTTTCCGACTCCTGAGCCGGGGCTTATTCCCGTGTCGGACATTTGTATGGTTGAATTTATTCTTTCTGTTTTTCTCGCCGCTAAAGCGTCTACGGCGATTATCAAATCAGGGTGAATACTTTCGCATATACCTTTTATTATCTCACCTGTTTCTATGCCTGTAATTCCCATAACGCCAGGTGATATGGCGCTTACACCTCTTACCGCGTCGTCAATCTCCTCGGGCAGGCTGTCTGTTATATGCCTTGTCACAAGTATTTTTGATATTACGAGAGGGCCCAGCGCGTCGGGCGTCACATATCTGTTTCCCAGTCCCACGACAAGTATAAGTGACATTTTTTTGAGTTTAGCCAAATCGGCTATATTCTCGCTTAAAACTTTTATTATTTCCTCGTGTGTGAAAGTGTCGTTTTCTTTCATCGACGGGGATTCTATTGTTATATAGTTTCCTATAGGTTTTCCTGTGCTTTTCTCACCGTTTTTATTTGTTATTCTAACCTTTGTGAGTTTTATGTTTTCATTTATATTTTCCTCGCTTATCTCTATTCCGTCAAGATCCTGGTTTTCGGTATTTTCTTCCTGGTTTTCTTTATTTTTAGCCTCGCTCTCAGAAATAATAAGTTCTGTCGCCTCTATGGCGAGGTCAGTTCTTACGGAAAAGTTTATGTTTTCAGAATCGTTGTTTTTTTTCTCCATGTTTTACGCTCCTTTTTAGTTTTATTTTTATTATTCTGAAAAAATTTTTTAATTATTCATTGACTTATTTATTTTTTTAGGTTAAAATATTTATTGATATATTTTCCGCCTTTTAAGTACGTTGCTTAAAAGAGGTCGTTTTGACGATATTTACCCTCAGTATTCGGAAAATTTTTATTTAACCGATTAACGGTTTTTTATAAGTATTTTTGCTCCGCGAAAACGCGGATAATCTTTGATGATTAATATATTTTATATTATTTATATTTTTTAGGAGGAAATTAACGTGGCTAATATTAAATCAGCGAAAAAACGTATTAAAGTTATCGCTAAAAAAACTATGAGAAATAAAATGATTAAATCCGCTACAAAAACAGCTGTTAAAAAAGTTATTACAGCGGCTCAAAACGGAAATAAGGAAGAAGCGAAAGCTTTGTTGGTTATGGCCGTTAAAACTATCGATAAGGCTTGTACAAAAGGCGTTTATCATAAAAACAACGCCTCAAGAAAGAAATCAAGGCTTTATAAAATGGTTAATAAAATCGCGTAAGAATTTATCAAAGTTTTATCGATATTGTCCTAATAGTAATAACAATGGCGTTGGAGTATATGATTCAGCGCCTCATTTGTTTTATGGATAACACCTTCCCTTTCCCTTTTTTTTATTTTTACATTTTATGTCCATAAAACGATGAGGCGTTAAGTCATATACTTCAGCGGTGAAAAAACAAAGCGTTTAATAATAGACTCTTTTAAGATTTTACGGCAATTCCCGTAGATGTGTAAAAAACATTTTATCAAAGATTTCTTGGGACTTTCGGCGTTTAAAAGTCAAAGGCTCTAAGATGAATAAAATATTTTTTTCTTTATGGAATTGCCGTAATTAAATAGTTCTGAAAGATGTTTAAAATAATGACTTTGTTTTTTTTATTTATGATTTTTTGTGCGTATTTCAGGAAACACCAACAAATTGTAACGAACCGAAAAAAAATGGGCAAAGAGACTTTAATAAACTTAGTATTTAATTAGGGAGTATCTGAAAACTATCATAAGCTATCAGTTATATACGCGAAATATACAAAAAATTATTAAAAAATAAGCGAAAACGGTTCAATTAAACAGAAAAGCCTTTCTGTTTCGTTTTATTTTTTATAATTTTTCGCGCGTATTTTAGTTTTCAGATACTCTCTAGTGTCTCACGCTAAAAATTTAGTGAAGCGATATAAATAAAACAGATTTGAGGCGTATATATAGCTGATGCCTATGTTAAGGAGTTTAAAAAAAACAACGCGAAATATCAGATAAATATCTGAAATTATAATCGCGAGGTGTTTGTTTTAGTTTTCAAATAAAATCTAATATTTTAAGGTAATGTTCAAAAGGACTGTATTGTACTTAAATTTTATTTAACTTTATATATTGATTAACTTATGATATTTTGATAAAATGTAGTTATAAGCAACGAAAGATTAAATTTTTAGGAGGTAACGTTAATGAGTTTAAAGAAATTTTTGGGTGTAACGGCTATAATGGCCGGAACCTGTTTATTTTCGGTTTCCGCCTTCGCCGATAATATTACTGTAAAGATAAACGGCGAGGAGGTTATTTTTGATGACCAAACTCCAGAAATTGTCGACGGAAGAACTTTAGTTCCGTTAAGAGGTGTTTTTGACTCTATGGGATTTGACGTAAGCTGGGACGAAAGCTCAAGGAGCGCTAAAATATCAAATAGCCTTAACGACATAACTATGACGGAGAATATTAAAAGAGTTACGGCGAATGCCAGAACTATTGAGATAGACGTGGCTCCGAGGATTATAGGAGGCAGACTTATGATTCCGTTAAGAGCTGTAGCTGAGAGTCTTAGCGCCGATGTTGAGTGGAACGACTCTGACAGAACGGTTTCAATTTATTATGTGAAGGCTGATGGAATTGATAAATCAGTTGATAACGTTGGTATGGACGAGCAAGAATATATGAAAACTATTATGTCTCTCAGAAGCGAAATGAGAGATATTACATCCTCGCTTCCAGACGCTGTTTTGGGGTATGCCGCCAATATAGGAAATTTTTATGATTCTACCGTATTTGAGATTTCTGACTCTCAGTATGACGATATTAATGGGATTTTGGACAAATTAGGCGGGCTTGAGGCTCCAGAAAGTTTATATGACGCTAATGAGAGTTTAAAAGAATATGTGAAACTCATAAAAGAGCTTATTGATTACTCAAAAGAAAAAAATCCTGGAAATAAGCTTGACAGAGAAAACAGCGCTTTTATGTCAGACCTTGACTTATACAAGGAGAGACTTGAGCAAATAAACTCTGATTTCAGCAACTGTCTTATAAAATATTTTATGGAAAAAGAGGTATATTGGGAAAGCGTCTACGGTGAGAACGAGATTATTAATTTTCTGCTTTATTAAGGCGAGTTTTTATTGATTTGCGGCGAACCAATAAAAAATGAACAAACAAGCATCAATAAAATCTCATATATTGGAGAATTATTTTATCGCTTAGTATTAAAAATTTTTTGAATCGCTGTAATAATTTAAAGAGGGAGAGCGAGCTTCCGCTGAAACCAAAGATGGTTTGCCGCCATAAGTTTAATGTATTTTTGTGAAGCGATAATATGAGTAGTCTTCTATTAGATACTGTTTAATAAATGATAAGAAAAAAGCTGGTTTAATGTAATTAAATCAGCTTTTCCATATAATTTTAGGTTATTGACTATAAATGGGGTTTTTGGCGTGGTTTTCCCAACATATCCAATATTGGAGGTTTTATAAATGGTAAAATTGAAAGAGCTTTTAGCCAGAACAAAAAACAGTGATTTAATTTTACAAGGAAGCGTGATTAAGGCCATTCTTCTTTTAGCTATTCCTATAGTTATAAATAACTTTATACAGACTATGTATAATTTAACGGATTCTTTTTGGCTTGGTAAATTAGGTTCAAATCATCAGGCGGCAATAACTCTTGTTTCTCCCATTCAAAATATCGTGGTTAATTTCGGACAGGGTATAACTGTCGCCGGCTCTATTTTAATAGCCCAGTATGTCGGGGCAGGGGACAGAAAAAACGGAAAACAAATGGTGGCGCAGATTTTCGCCTGTTCAATGATTTTTTCTGTCTTGTGCTCTCTTTTATGTTTCTTTTTTACGCCATCTATTATAAGGTGGCTTGAGGCGGACGGAGAGGTATTCGACTTCAGCGTGTTATATCTTAGAATTGTGATACTTGATATGCCTTTTCTTTTTCTCATAAATCTTTTTACCGCCGTAAATCAGGCCCAGGGTGATACTGTTAAACCCATGCTTTTGAATCTATCGGGGATTATATTAAATATGATTTTAGACCCTCTGTTTTTAATGACGTTTAAATGGGGAATAGCGGGGGCGGCGGCGGCTACTTTAATAGCGAAAATACCATGCGCTGTTATCGCTTACATACATTTGAGAAATAAAGAAAATCCTTTCAGAATATCTTTTAAAGGTTTTAAATTTGACAAAACAAAGCTTAAAACTATTGTTAAAATCGGACTTCCCACGGCTGTCGGGGGGAGCACTATGCAATTCGGTTTTCTGCTTATGAGCAAAAACGTTTTGGAATACGGCGATTTAGCCGTAGCGGCCTATGGAATAGGCAACAGAATAAACGGTATTATATCCATGCCGTCAAACGCCGCCGGCTCAGCGGTCGCTACGATAGTCGGGCAGAATCTGGGGGCGGGAAATATAAAAAGAGCGGAAAACGCCTATAAGACGGCGAGAAAGATGATTGTTATATTTTTATTCTGCGGGGGAATGATTCTTTCCTCATCGCCTGTATCAACGACTATCGTGAGAATTTTCTCAAGTGATAAGCAGGTTATCACATGGGCGGCGGAGTTTCTCTCTATTATGGCTTTCTGCTGTTTCACAAACGGTATTCATGATACGACAAAAGGTCTTTTTCAAGGTTCAGGGCATACTCTTATACTTATGTTTATCGACGCGGCGAGGCTTTGGGTATTTCGTTTCGCCACGATTTACGCAGGCAGAGAGTGGCTTGGCATGGATGTTGAGTGTATATGGTATTCGGTTGTGGTAAGTAACGCTATTTCAGCCCTTATTTTATGGGTATTGTATAAGATGAGAGTCTGGAAAAGAAATTCAGTTAAAATAGCGTGACGGGCTGTATACGATATTTTAACGGACGGAGGAAGCATCGCTCTTTTTAAGCGGGGGATGACTTATTCTCGTATTCAGTTGGTGTACAAGCTCTAATTAAATACAGAGGATGAATTAACAGCCGTAGGTTTGGAATATTTTTGTGAGATAAAAATAGTCTTTGACAATTTTAACGTTTAAAAGGCGAAACGCTTTTCGCTGAATTGGCGCGGACAAGAAAGCGGATGGCGCTGACCAGTTTTTATGAAGCGAGAGTGCTGACTACTATAAACAATAAACTTAAAAATCAATAAATTTATTAATTATAAATAAAATATTTTTTTATTATGGAAATTCTGTAATTTTATAGTTTTGAGAGAAGTTCACGGTTAAAGGTTTATTAAATTTTAACGATAGATACGGGATTTTAAAACAGCTCATAGGAAAGTTTGATATTATGGGGAATTTTGTCTTTGAAAAATCTATGATACAGCCCCGTTGATATATATTTTATTTATTGAAATATTTTCATAATATGATATAATAAGTATGTTCGAGATTTTTAAGAGTTTAAGGCTTTACGCCTTACAGCCGATGAACTTATGGCGGCGTTTTCATCTGTATATTACAAAATCGCTGTAAAAATAAATAAGTTTGACGGCTATAATAATATCCACAGGCGTTTTTCAAAAAATCAGTTACGCTTAGGTTCATCGCGCCGTATCCGCGAACCCCCTGTAACTAAAATTAAGGAAAAGGTGAAAAAATGGCTGCAAAAAAGACTAAAAATCAAAAAAGCGCTGATAGCAGAAGAGGCGGTCTTAAACCTGAAATAATAAGTATAATAACTATAGGCGTTTGTATTTTAGTTATTATAAGTGTTTTTTCAGGAAACGGAAAAGTAAACACGAGTTTTTCTGAAAACGCCATAGGCTTTTTGGGAGGAGTTGTATGCTGGATTTTAAAAGGCTCTTTCGGCATAGGAGCTTATATACTCCCGTTTGGAATAATAGGTTTCTGTTCTTCCGCCTTTTTTTCGGAGACAAAAAAAATAAAGCTCTCAAAATTTATTATGGCTGTGGTTTTATTTTTGATTTTAATAAGTTTTACTCATATTATAGGCGGAAATGACGCCAAAACAGCCGCGGAGTGTTTTAAAGAAGGCTCCGCGTGGGGAGGAGGGTTTATCGGCTCTATTGTAGGAGACATTATGCTGGGGATTTTCGGAAAAATAGGAACATGTGTTATTTTTGCCGTACTCGCTATTATACTGGCGGTTTTAATTACGGGAAAATCATTTATGGATTTTTCGAGAGGAGTTTATTTGAAAATAAAATGTCTTTTTGAGAAAGACAAGTTTTTTGACAACGACGATTATGAGGAGGAATATTCGGAAAGACCGGCCAAGAGAGATTTTGACGACGGTTCCGAAGAAAAAAAAAATCATAAAATAAAAAAAAATTGGGCGGGTCAGAAAAATAAAAACGATTTATATAACAAAAGGCAATACTTAGGGAAAAGAGTGGTTAAAAAAGACGGTAAAATTATAAGTGTAAATATTCCTGAGAAAAAAAGCGGGCAAGACAAAGTCAGAATTTCTCTTTTTACCGATGAGATAAATAAAAAAAGAAACTATGTTCCCTCTTTTCTCTCAAAAAAGGAAAGTGACGGATACGGCGGACAAACCGACGGAGGGATTGAGAAAACCGCTGATTGCGGCAATTCTTTTGAGGATTCTTCTGAGGATATTTCCGATAATGAGATGTTTGAGGATGATTTAATTATAAATGGAATGAACTCCGTCGATTATCAGGCGGAGTATCTTAAATCTTTAGAACTTCAGGAAAAAATTATTGAGAATTTTAAGGAACGGTATAAAGAGGAAAAAACAACCCCTTATGTTTTTGACTTTAAAAATTATGAAAGAGACGAAAGTGATAAAGATGATGACGATTATAATAAAAAAGAGAACTACGACGGCGATATTAACGAAGTTATGTTAAATGAGAGTGATATGAACCCTCTTGAAAATGATACGGAGGGAAAAAATATTCAAGTTGATAATGATTTTAACGTTAATGATGGTGAGTATGATGCGGCGGATGGAGAGGTAGGCGGAAGCGATGAAGAGCTTTCTGACGATTTTTTTGAGACGGAGTTAAAAGGGGTTATATCCGACGAGTATGATGAGGACGAAAACGTTAAGAAAGCTATGGCCGATTATTTCGGCGGAAATATCGGCATTTCAGTTAAAATCGATAAAAGTATATATAAGGATAATTTCAACGAGGAAAGTTACGGTAATATAGATAAAAATAATATAAATAAAAATAACGTAAATAAAAATGATATAGTGGAGAGCGGCGAAGAAGACTCTTATAACAAAGCGTACAGTGACCATGAGATTTCAAGGAGAGTCAGGGAAAATGAGAGAGAAGCGGACACCATAGATGGTTATTCTAAAAAAAGAGAACAAAGGGAGATTTTTTCCAAACCGATTTTTATTGATTTGAAAAAGCCGTCGGAAAAGAGGACAGATGAGGAAGAACCTAAAATATTACAGGCGGGAAAACAAGTCCTTATGGAAAAGAACTCGGCGCAGGATGAGATACCGAAAAAAGAATATGTTTTTCCACCTGTATCTTTTCTTGATAAAAATCCCGTTATTCAAAGTCAAAGCTCAAGAGAGGAGATTCTTGAGAATTCCAGAATTTTGGTTAAAACACTTAAAAGTTTTAACGTGGACGCCAAAGTAAACGAGATAAGCAAGGGCCCTACTGTTACTCGTTATGAGCTTTCCCCCGGAGAGGGTATAAAGGTAAGTAAAATATTGGGGCTTGCCGACAATCTTGCCATGAGTCTCGCCGCGAAAAGCATACGTATAGAGGCTCCCATACCGGGAAAAGCGGCGGTAGGTATAGAAATTCCGAACAAAGAAGTTACAAGCGTTTATTTAAGCGAGGTTATACGAGACAGAAATTTTCAGGATTTTAAATCAAAGCTCGCTTTCGGGCTTGGAAAAGACATTACGGGAAACGTTATTGTGGCGGATATAGCGAAAATGCCGCATATGCTTATAGCGGGACGTACCGGCTCTGGAAAAAGCGTTTGTATAAACACTCTTATAACAAGCATTTTGTATAAATCATCTCCGGACGATGTAAAACTTATCATGGTTGACCCGAAAGTGGTTGAGCTCAGCGTGTACAACGGCATACCTCATCTTTTGATTCCCGTTGTGACAGACCCTCAGAAAGCGGCGGGAGCGCTTAACTGGGCCGTATCTGAGATGATGGCGAGATATGACCTTTTCGCCAAAACTGGCTCAAGAAATCTTAAAGGATATAACGGATATTGTGAGGAAAACGGAATTGATAAAGTTCCTCAGATTATTATTATAATAGACGAGTTAGCCGACCTTATGATGGTGGCGTCGAAAGACGTTGAGGCGGCTATATGCCGTTTGGCCCAGCTTGCCAGGGCGGCGGGAATTCATCTGATTATAGCCACTCAAAGACCTTCTGTGGACGTTATCACGGGGCTTATAAAGGCTAATATTCCGTCGAGAATAGCTTTTGCCGTGTCATCGGCGACGGATTCCCGCACTATTTTGGATATGGGCGGGGCCGACAAGCTTTTAGGTATGGGTGATATGCTTTTTAAATCGGTTTCTATTGACTCCGACAAGCCTTTGCGTATACAAGGGGCTTTTATTTCCGATAAAGAAGTTGAGAGGATTGTGAATTTCATTAAAGAGCGTAATCCAGTTGTATATGACGAAAGTCTTATTGAGAAAATAACAAGCACGACGTCATCAGGAGAGAAAGGAACTTCTGACGAGGATTCGGACGGCGGGGACGAGTTGATAGACGAGGCTATAGCTTTTATTGTAAAAAAGGGAAGCGCGTCGGGCTCTATGCTTCAGCGCAGGTTTAAAATAGGCTATAACAGAGCGGCGAGAATTATCGAGGAGCTTGAGGAAAGGGGCATAGTTGGACCGGAAACGGGTACAAGCAAGCCGAGAGCCGTGCTTATGGACAGGTATGAGTATGAGGACTATATGGAAAGAAGAAGGGATTATATTTAAAGGAGGACTTTTAAATGAAAAGCGACATTGAAATAGCTCAGGAGGCGGAAATGTTTCCTATAGCCAAAATAGCGGATGATTTTGGTATAAATACGAAGTATCTTGAATTTTACGGAAAATATAAGGCGAAGATTTCCGACGATATTTATGAGGATTTAAAAGACACAAAAGAGGGGAAGCTTGTTTTGGTAACAGCCATAAATCCTACCCCGGCTGGAGAGGGAAAAACCACGACCACAATTGGTCTTTCTCAAGGGCTTAACAAACTTGGAGTGAAATCAGCCGTCGCTTTAAGAGAGCCCTCCTTAGGCCCGTGTATGGGTATAAAAGGTGGAGCGGCGGGAGGAGGATATTCTCAGGTTATTCCCATGGAAGATATAAACCTGCATTTTACGGGAGACCTCCACGCCATGACTACCGCTAATAATCTTTTAAGCGCTATGCTTGACAATCATTTGCAGCAGGGAAACCAACTTGACATAGACCAGAGAACCGTTGTATGGAAACGGGCCCTTGATATGAACGACAGGTCTTTAAGAAATATTGTCGTAGGTATGGGCGGAAAGATGAATGGTGTACCAAGAGAGGATAGTTTTCAAATTACCGTGGCTTCCGAGATTATGGCTATTGTGTGTTTAGCGGAGGACATCAAAGACCTTAAAGAGCGTATCGGAAAAATAATTGTCGCTTATAACAGAAAAGGCGAGCCTGTAACCGCCGGTGATTTAAAAGCTGACGGGGCAATGACGGCTCTTTTAAAAGACGCTATTAAGCCAAATCTTGTACAGACTTTAGAACATACTCCCGCTATTATTCACGGAGGGCCTTTCGCTAATATCGCCCACGGCTGCAACAGCGTGAGAGCGACGAAACTCGCCATGAGGCTTTCGGACGTGGCTATTACAGAGGCGGGATTCGGCGCTGATTTGGGCGCTGAGAAATTTTTTGATATCAAATGCAGAAAAGCGGGGCTAAAACCGGACGCCGTTGTTTTGGTCGCCACTATAAGAGCGCTTAAATTTAATGGAGGCGTTTCAAAATCTGATTTGAGCGAGGAAAATTTGAGCGCTGTTGAGAAAGGTTTTGTAAATCTTGAGAAGCATATTGAGAATTTGCAAAAATATAATGTTCCTGTTATTGTTACGTTAAACTCATTTGTTACGGATACGGAAGAGGAAATAAAACTTGTTAAAGATAAGTGCGAGGCTATGGGAGCCGATTTCGCCCTGTCTGAGGTTTGGGCGAAAGGAGGAGAGGGCGGAAAGGCTCTCGGCAGAAAAGTTTTGGAGGTTCTGGGAAGCAAAAAGAGTGATTTTAAATGCCTTTATGACGAGAAGCTCTCAATCAAGGAAAAAATTGAGATTATATGCAGGGAAATTTACGGGGCTAAAAGCGTTTCTTTCTCAAACAAGGCGCTTAAAGAAATTAAAAAGACTGAGGATATGGGACTTGACAAGCAGCCCGTATGTATAGCCAAAACACAGTATTCTCTTTCTGACAACCCTGAGCTTTTGGGAAGGCCGGAAGATTTTGACGTAAATGTGAAACAGGTGAGTGTTTCCGCGGGAGCGGGCTTTATCGTCGCTCTTACAGGGGATATTATGACTATGCCAGGACTTCCGAAGGTTCCTGCCGCCGAGAGTATTGACGTTGACGATAACGGAAAAATTACGGGGCTGTTTTAGAAAATTAAAGGCTGTTGATTTTGAGGACAGCGTTTTATAATACGCGGGACGGAGAAAGACAAGTTATTGCATAAGAAATAAACTTTATGGAGTAATAGGTCTGAATATTTTTAAATCATTTTATATAAGGAGTGTTTTTATGGCTCATATAATAGACGGAAAAAAGATTTCTATTGAAATAAAGGACGAGGTAAAAAAAGAGGTTGAGACGCTGTTGGAAAAAGGAATAACTCCTTGCCTCGCCGTTATACTTGTCGGGGAAAATCCAGCGAGTCAGGTTTATGTCAGAAATAAAAAGAAAGCGTGCGAGTATGTGGGAATTAAATCTTTAAGCTATGAGCTTTCTTCCGATACGACAGAGGACGAGCTTCTTAAACTTATTGACGGTCTTAATAAAAATCCGGAAGTAAACGGTATTTTGGTTCAGCTTCCTTTGCCGGGGCATATTGATGAGGAAAAAATACTTCTCGCTGTTTCCCCCGAAAAGGATGTGGACGGGTTTCACCCATATAACGTAGGGCTTTTAAGCATCGGAAACGCTGTTTTAAAGGCTTGTACACCCGCGGGATGTATTGAGCTTATAAAAAGAAGCGGAATAGAAATCATAGGAAAGAAGTGTGTCGTTATAGGCAGAAGCAATATAGTGGGAAAACCTGTCTCAATGCTTCTTTTGGCTGAAAACGGCACAGTTTCTGTATGCCACTCCAAAACAAGGGATATTAACGAGGAAATAAAAAACGCCGATATTGTTATCGCCGCCGTAGGCAAGCCTAAATTTGTGAAAGGCGATATGATTTCTGACGGAGCGGTTATAATAGACGTAGGAATTAACAGAATGGAAAACGGAAAGCTCTGCGGAGACGTTGATTTTGACGAGTGCGAGAAAAAAGCCTCTTTTATAACTCCAGTTCCGGGAGGCGTGGGTCCGATGACTATCGCCATGCTTATGAAAAACTGTTTGTCCGCCTGTAAAAGTCAAAAAGGCGTATAGATTATAAAACAGTTTTCGTTTTTGTGTATTTAGGGAGGTGTTTTTGTGGAGCGTACGAAAATCGCTTTTGTGTCCCTTGGCTGTGATAAAAATCTTATGGACAGCGAGATTATGATTGGTCTTATTGAGGAGGAGGGTTATATTATCACTCCTGATGAGAGCGACGCCGATATTATAATTGTGAACAGCTGCGGTTTTATTATGGACGCCAACGAGGAGGCTATCGATAATATTCTGCGTATCGCCGATTATAAGATAAACGGCAAGCTTTATGGTATTATTGTCACGGGCTGTATGGCGCAGAGATACAAAGAGGAGATTTTTAAGTCACTTCCGGAAGTTGACGCTGTTGTGGGAACAGGTGATTTTGAGAAAATAGGAGAGGTTATAAAAGCTCTTACGGAGGGGAAAAAACAGGTTAAACTGATTACTGACAGCAATAATAAATTACGTGAGGAAAATTCTCTTAAAAGAAAAATTTCCACGGCCGGAGGATTCGCTTATTTAAAAATCGCTGAGGGCTGTGACAATTTATGTACTTATTGCACTATACCTTCTTTAAGGGGAAAGTATAGGAGCCGTACTATGGAAAGTCTTTTAAGTGAGGCGAGGATGCTTTCGGAAAACGGTGTTAAGGAAATAATTGTTATCGCTCAGGACACTTCTATGTATGGGACGGATATATACGGGAAAAAGGCCCTTCCTAATCTTTTAAGGAAGATTTCAGAGATTGACGGCATAGAATGGATTAGGATTTTATATTGTTATCCTGAAAACATTACCGACGAGCTTATAGACGAGATTTATAAAAATGATAAAATATGCCAGTATTTGGATATGCCTATTCAGCATTCTGATGATAAGATTTTAAAAAGAATGGGCAGAAAAAGCACGAGAGAAGGTCTTCTTAGTGTTATAGGAAAAATACGAGAGAAAATGCCTGACTTTTGCGTAAGAACGACTTTAATTGTGGGGTTTCCAGGGGAAACTGAGGAAAATTTTAACAATCTTGTTAATTTTGTAAAAGAGGTAGAGTTTGACAGGCTGGGAGTGTTTACTTACTCAAGGGAAGAAAACACCCCCGCTTATAAAATGAGAGACCAGATTGACGAGGATGTTAAAAAACAAAGAAAAGACTATATTATGGAACTGCAGAAAAGCATTTCCTCTAAAAAATGCGACGGGTTTATAGGCAAAACATTAAAGGTCATTATAGAGGGAAAAATAGAGGGGGAAGACAACGTTTTCTGCGGAAGAAGCTATAGGGACTGTTATGAGATAGACGGTTTTGTGTTTTTTAAGGGAGAAGGCGATCTTATTGCCGGTGATTTTGTTTTCGTTAAAATTACGGGAGCGTCTGATTATGATTTGATTGGAGTGATTGACTATGAATTTGCCGAATAAGCTTACATTATTCAGGGTTTTGCTTATACCTGTTTTTGTAGTTATTCTTATTTTTTACAAGGAACTGGGAATTGAGCTTTATACGGCGAAATATATCGCCGTCGCTATTTTTATTTTTGCCTCGTGCACGGACGCCGTGGACGGATATATCGCCAGAAAGTATAATATGATCACCAATTTCGGCAAATTTATGGATCCTTTAGCCGACAAGCTTTTAGTCACGTCGGCGATGATTTCAATGATTGGACTTCCCGCCAACGTTATAATGCCAAGCTGGGTCGTGGTTATCGTTATCGCCAGGGAATTTATTATTACTGGCTTCAGGCTTGTCGCCGCTGAAAAGAAAATTGTTATAGCGGCGGGTTTTTGGGGCAAAATAAAAACGGTTACTCAAATGGTTATGATTACGGTTGTTCTTCTTGACTTTGGCGGCTCTTTCTTTTATTTCGCCGGAACGGCTTTAATTGTTCTGTCTGTTATTTTTACGGTTATATCAGCGGTTGATTATATTATTAAAAATCTTGATGTTTTTAAGGACTGATACAGAGGTGAGTTTTTATGAAAGCTGAAATAATGGCTGTTGGCACAGAAATTTTACTTGGGGATATTTTAAACACAAACGCAAGGTATTTATCGAGGGAGCTCGCTCTTTTGGGAATAGGCGTTTATTATCAGACGGTTGTGGGCGACAACGAGGAAAGGCTTTTAAACGCCTTTAAACTGGCTTTTGATAGAGCTGATATGGTTATAACCACGGGAGGATTAGGGCCAACCGACGACGATATTACAAAAGAAACGGGAGGAAAATTCTTTAATCTTAAAATGGTCGAGAATGAAGAGGCGGTAAAAAACGTGAAAGATTATTTTAAGGGAAAAGAAATGCCTAAGAGCAATAAAAAACAGGGATTTGTTCCTGAGGGGGCGACGGTTTTTTATAATCACAACGGAACGGCGCCGGGCTGTATGATTGAGAAAAACGGCAAAATACTTATTATGCTTCCCGGACCTCCTTATGAGACGGAGCCTATGTTTGAGGAATATGTACTTCCGTTTTTAAAGAAAAAAAGCGGTTTTACGATTATATCGAAAGTTCTTCATTTAAGCGGAATAGGCGAGAGCGCCGCCGCTGAGGTTTTATCAGATATTATGAGTGAGAGCGAGAACCCGACGATCGCGCCTTACGCGAAACCTAACGAGATGATTTTCAGGGTAAGCGGAAGAGGTGAAAGCGAGGAGGAGGCTAAGAATATAATAAAACCTGTTGTTGAGGAGATTTACGGAAGACTTGGAAAATATATTTATGGTGAGGACGGCTGTACCCTTGAAGAGGCCGTTATAAAAGAGCTTGTTAAAAGGAATTTAACTTTAGCGTCAGCGGAATCTTGTACAGGCGGGCTTATCGCGGGAAAGATAGTGGATTATCCCGGGGCCTCGGAAGTATTTTTGGACGGGGTTGTGTCATACTCAAACGAGAGCAAGGTAAAGAGGCTTGGAGTAAGCCAGGAAACCCTTGACAAATATGGAGCCGTAAGCGAGGAAACGGCGAGAGAAATGGCGGAGGGCGTTATAAAGGCTATGGACGCTGATGTCGGAGTGTCTTCCACGGGAGTAGCTGGACCCGGCGGAGGTACGGATGAGAAACCAGTGGGGCTTATTTACGTCGCTGTTTCAATTAAAGGAAAAACAACAGTTAAAAAACTTAATCTAAAAGGCGGAAGAAACAAAATAAGAAACAGAGTAGTTACAGAGGCTCTGACGCTTTTATTATCAGAGCTTAAAGGGATTTCGGAATAAATTTTGGACAGAAAAATATCTTAGGTTATTAAACAGGTCTATGGTTTGTCTGGACGTGTTTAGAGTATTTTTGTTGAGTGAGGATATGAGAGCTCTTTGACCGGAGGTATAAACGGATAAGTCTCGGCGGATTTTCTCAAAGGCGCTTGATACTTTCCGTTTTCCTTAATCGGGCGGAGCCCAAGGTCTTAGGGCAATACAGAGCGATTATAATTTGGAGGCTTTGGCTAATATTTTCCATTACGGGGTATTGCCTTAGTATTTTACATAAGGAGAATAAATAATGGCAGAAAAAAAGAAAAGCAAGGAAAATACCATAGACGTTTCCACCCCTGAGGGAAAGGCGGAATCCCTTAAAAACGCTTTATCACAAATTGAGAAAAGCTTCGGGAAAGGCGCTATCATGAAACTTGGGGAGAGCAAGGGAAACGTTAATGTACAGGCGATTCCAACGGGATGTTTAAGCCTTGATTTGGCTATTGGCATAGGCGGAATCCCAAGAGGGAGAATAATAGAGATATACGGTCCAGAATCGTCGGGAAAAACGACTCTTGCCCTCCATATGGTTGCCGAGGCTCAGAAGATTGGCGGCGTAGCCGCTTTTGTTGACGCCGAGCACGCAATAGATCCTGTTTACGCTAAAAATTTAGGAGTAAATATAGACGAGCTTTACGTTTCTCAGCCAGACGACGGGGAGCAGGCTTTAGAAATTGTGGAGACTATAGTGCGCTCAAGTGCGGTGGATATAATTATCGTGGATTCAGTGGCCGCTCTTGTACCAAAAGCCGAGATTAACGGCGAGATGGGAGACTCTCATATGGGATTGCAGGCGAGGCTTATGTCTCAGGCCCTCAGAAAGCTTACTGGTATAATAAACAAAAGCGACTGCGTTCTTATATTTATAAACCAGCTTAGGGCCAACATTGGAAACGCCGCTATTTACGGCCCAAGCGAAACGACGACGGGCGGACGGGCTCTTAAATTTTACGCCAGTATACGTATGGACGTGAGACGCTCAGACTATTTAAAAGTTGGTTCTGAAATAGTGGGAAATAGGGTAAAGGTCAAGATAGCGAAAAATAAAGTGGCCCCTCCCTTTAAGGTGGTAGAGTTTGACATTATGTATGGAAAGGGTATATCTCATTATGGGGATATTCTCGATTTGAGCGCCAGCATAGACATTGTGAACAAGAGCGGGGCGTGGTATTCATACAACGGCAAAAAGATAGGACAGGGCAGGGAAAACGCCAAAAATTATCTCGCCGAGAATCCTGAAATCGCTCTTGAGATTGAAAATGCCGTAAGAAAACATTATGAGCTTGACAGTCTTGACGAAATGGAGCACAGGGAAAAAGAAAAGGCTGACGAGCCTGTAAAAAATTCTTCAGAGGAGGACTCTGACGACGACAACAAACCTCTGAAGCTTCCAGACCTTGAGGACGAGGATGCTATCGATGAGGATTTTGACGATGAGTTTGGTGGGTTTAACGACGATTTAAGCGATATTGTTATTAATGAGTAAAGAAACGGTTTAAATGTTTATCTGTTTTTTTTATGAATAGACTTCTTTCGAAACTGTGCGGTTACGAAAGAAGTCTATTGAACCGGATTATTAAACGTCGATAATTTCTCCTATTCCAACGGGATTGTGAATTATGATTTTATTTTCTTTTACATTATATTTTTCTTTTAAAATAACTGATATACTTTTTGCCATTTTTTCTGAAAGTACGCTTATAAGAATGTAATCGAAATTTGTTTCTTTTATTTTATCAGGGTTTTCAACGGGATAATATTTTTCCGAAAGCTCGTTAAATCTTAAATCCGCTAAAAGAACCACGTTGCAATAATTATTTTTTTTAAGTTGTCTGTAATAAGACGCTCCGACTTCTCCAGCGCCGTATATTATTATGTTCGAGTCTTTTTCTATTTTTTCATAAGGAAATAAATAAAGATTTAATATTTTATTTGAGAATAATTTTAATATAAACATTTTATTTATAATATACTTTTTAAGCTGAGGCATTAATATTTCAGCTTTTCTGTGATTTTCAAAATGTTCTTTTAAAAACAACCACATCTTATTGACCTGAATAAGATAATTATTATATATTTTTTCTGTAGACGAGTTTTCTCTCCGGCAGTAATAGTAGAAAGGCTCGTTTAACACAAATATTTTTTCTCTGGAAGATGTATAGGCATAAGTAAAAGCGGCGTCTTCAGCCAGGCGTATTTCTTTTGGTATATTTAAAAATATCGGCGTAACCGTTTCTTTTTTATAAATATTACAGCATACGCTTACAAGCATTCCGCCTTCCTTTTTACCTGTATAAGGAAACATATTCTCAATTAACCTGTCTAAATTTTCTTTTTCATATATACCTGTTTTTAATGTATTTCCGACAACGGTTATTTCATTTTTATAATTTACAAAGTAAATTTGAGTATAAACCGCGTCAACGTTATTTTCCTTGGCGGCGGTATATAGTTTTTCATACATATTTTCCGATATATAGTCGTCGCCGTCAACAAAGCCTACCCATTTCCCTGACGCCGACTCAAGACCCGCGATTCTCGCGCTTGTAACCCCTCCGTTTTCTTTATGTATGACTTTAATTTTTTTATTTTTTCTTGCTATACTATCCAATATTTCGCCTGATTTGTCGGTTGAGCCGTCGTCGACGGCTATTATCTCAATATTTTGAAAACTTTGACGGACAATGCTTTCAATGCATCTTTCGATATATTTTTCAATATTGTAAACGGGAATAATTACACTTATTTCAAACATAAAATCCTCCTGAACAAATTGTTATAAAGTATACTTTATGACAGTAAGTTAAAAAGGATTAATATTACAATTTTTGTTGACATTTTATGTAGTATAATATATACTGAAAGTAAATTTTGTATATAAAATATATATTTTTATTAAAAACAAGTAATAACTGTCATAAAGTATACTTTACGGGAGTATTTTAGAATCTGCCTAAAAACTATTAAAATATCCAAAAAATCAATTAAAATAACAGCGTTATACTTCAAAACGCTGTTATTTTAATTGATTTTTTGGATATTTTAATAGTTTTTAGGCAGACTTTAATTTTACTGACCTATAATATTTTAATTAACTATTTATTTTTTTTAGCGGCTTTAGCGGCTTTTGCCTCTTCTTTCGCTTTTTCTTTCTTTTGTTTTTTAATCGCTTTTAATTCCTCAGGGGATTTCATTCCCGCTACGCTTACGATATATATTCCGGCGATTTCAACTTTTATGTTCTTTTTAACAGGTATAGCCGCGAATACTTTTTTATCACACATAAGCGTCATAATCTGAGGCCCTATTTTCGCCTGCACAAAATACATTTTCATTTTTTTATATAATTTAGGCATTTGGTCTATAACCGCTTTAGGCATATTTATATTTGTGATTTTATCCCGTTTTTTATCTATTACGTAAATACTCATTGAGTTTTTCATTTTGTTTATCATAGTCTGCTGAGTATCCATTTTTTTATAAGCCCATTTATTTAGAAAATAAAGTCCGGCGAAAATCGCTCCTATAATTACCGCTATAATTATAACCCAATCGAGAAAAGTCATTTTTTAACCCCCTATATAATTTTGATTTAAGCGGCTGTTAAAGTCTGTTTGTTATAGTTTAAACCACGGTGTGAATTTACAAACAGTCTTTGGCCGATATTACCTATTTTACAACATTTTGCCTGTACAAGTCAAGGGATTAAATTAATTATTCATGCAATATCTATTTAAAAAGAATAGCGATTAATATATAGTTAATGAATTAAAAAACAAACAAATTCGGCGATGGAAAATCTTTTTCCCTTTGTTGCTGTCAATTGTCATAGACACATGTTTGTATCTCCCTATGCCGCGCCGTGAAAATAATTTTTCTCGCGTATCATTTTGATTTTTTTCAAATTTATTGGCTATAAAAAAGGCGCGCCGATAAAACCGGCGCGCTAAAAAGATATATTAAATCATCTAAGGGTAATTTTAATTTTCAACTCTAACTTTAAAGGTTTCTTTGACTTCATCCCCGGAAGTTCCCCTCGCGTAAACAGTATAAGTGATTCGTCCTTTGTCTGTCGCCTCAAAATGAAGTTTCCACACATACTCGTCATCATCTTTTTCACTGCGTTTGGAAAGAGAAGCGACTTTTTTGTCATCGGGGTCCTCAATCCATACTTTATCAACATTTGTGGACGTTCTTATCGTAACCTCAACGTCGTCGTAAAGGTCTACGGTATTATCCTCAAGGTCAATATCGATTATCTCAAGCTCCTCGCTTTCCTCAAGGTCCAGTGTGAATTTACGTTTTACGTCATGATTATCCTCATCGTAAGCGTAAATGTAGTAATTTTTATCGGATTGAGCGTCTTTTATGGTAAGGCTCCATACCCTGCTTGTTCCGTTTTTTGATGAGGAAGTGGAGGTGTCTATTGTTTTGTCTTTATTGTCGGCGACCTCGACTTTTTTAGCCTCGGAAGTAGTGATAACCTTGATTCTAACGTCGTCGCCTTCCTCAGCGTCGTCGTCCTCAACGGACACGCTTTTTATAGCGAGCTTATCGTCATTGGCGTCGGTTCCTTTTACGGTGAAGCTTTTATGAGTGTCGTCGTCATCGCTGTAGGCGTATACGAAAAATTTATTTGTACCCTCGTCCTCAACGGGGACTGATATTTTCCATATTTTCTCATTATCGCTTTTATCTTTTGACGACTCATAAATAACGGGTTTTACTACTCTGTTATCGTCATTGTCAAACACTCGTATTTCATTAATATCATAAGTTGTTTTCACTTTAATGGTGACCTCTCCGCCTACGTCAACCTCATCCTCACTTACGTCGATATCTTTAATTTTGCAGTCATCGTCGTCATCGTCGTCGTCATCTCTTGAACTGTCCTTATCGACGTCTATGGTTACAGTCTGATACTCGCTTGTATAGCCTTTAGCGTTTCCGACGTGAATCGTGAATTCTCTGTTTCCTGATTTAGTCATTTTTACCCTTCCCTCGAAAACCCTGTCGTCTCCTGAGGCGTTATAGCTTGTAAGCTCTTTTGTGTCGGCGTTGAAATCGTTTTCGATTTTTACTTTAGTAGCCGTTGAGTTTGTATAAACCGTAAACTCAACGTATTCGTTACGGTCCACGGAATAATCGCTTACAGTATAATTTTTAAGCTTAGGGGAAGAGTCAGCCACGACGGACACGTTTACGGGCATTCCAGTCTCGCCGTATCCCCCCTCGTTTCCCGCGTATACGGAAACGCCTTTATATCCGGTGGTATTTGAGTTAGGAACCCAGTTTACGGCGAAAGATTTTGTTCCGTCCCCGTTTTCCGTATAGGTGACGCTTTCGTTTACCATTGTGTTAGTGTCCGTGTCGATAAGTTTTACTTTTGTGGTGGTGGGAGAGGCGAGAATATTCACAAGTACGGTTTCTCCCGTGTTTACGGCGGTTTTATTCGGCTGGGCCGTAAGTATGGACGGTGTATCCGTGGTTATTATAACCTGTCTTTGGTCGTTGTTCCAGTCAACGACGGCTCCCATAGCCTCTCCAAGCATACGGACAGGCATAAGCGTTCTATTCATTGAGTTTATTGACGCTGTGTCAAAAGTGAGGGCCTCCCCGTTTACAGTTATAACGTTTGTTCTCATTTTATGTACTATTGTACGGCTGCCTTTTGTAAATGTCATCGTTTCCGTTTCTTTGTTCCAGTCTGTCCGCATTCCGAAATAATCCGCCGTGGTACGCACGGGAACCATGACACGGCTGTTGTTTATTATAGGCTGAGCGTCGCTGAACACGAGTTTTTTTCCATTTAAATAAACTCCGTCAATATCATTAACGCCAGCCGCTAATAACGAAACGGCGCTTATAGCGCAAATGGAAACGGTCAAAGCGGCCGCTGTTAATACCGACATTATTTTTTTCAGCAAGAAAATCATTCCTTTCAATTAAATCTCTCAAATTTTTTAATATCAAATCTCGGCGCTTTTTAACCGGCAGAGTAAGTCATAGGACCTAGGCGGGGAGTAAGCTCAGGCCAAACAGAAAATAATAACAAACGCTGTCGGTTTATAGTATTTTTATAAAATAAAAATACGAATAGTCTTTGACATGTATTTTTACAATAATATTATATCACAAGGGATTATACATTACAATTTCAAGCGTATTAAAATTTTATTACAATTATTAAGAATAAAGGAAAAGATTATGAGTAAACTCATTTTATAAACAATAGACTTCTTTAGAAACTCTGAAATTGACGTAAAGTTTGGGAAGAAATCTGATAATCCATTTTATTTTTAAGTTTTACACACGAGGGAATTTAGAAGATACCGCGCGAAAGACGGTAAAAATAATTTTTCAAATTTAAAAGTTAACTTTAGCGTTATTTTTCAAAAAACACTATTACTTCAATTTTTTTGAAAAGTTATTTTTATTTTTTAATTTGTAGGTATTTTCTTTACTGAACACCATAGGTTTTTCTATACTCAATCATTTTATCAAGATATTGTTTGCCGTCTATATCCCCGTCTTTAATACACTCAATAATATCTAAAAGAGTCACGATAGGATAAACCTTTATACCAAACTCCTCGTATATTTCCTGTACCGCTGATTTATCCCCTTTGCCTTTTTCCATTCTGTCCACGGAAATAATCACACCCGACACAGAAACGTCCGCTTCTTTTTTTAATATGGGGAGAGTTTCCCTTACCGCGGTGCCCGCTGTTATAACGTCCTCTATTATAAGAACCTTATCGTTATCTTTAAGTTTATGGCCTACGATAACTCCTCCCTCTCCGTGGTCTTTCGCTTCTTTTCTGTTAAAGCAATAATTCACGTTTTTCCCGAATTTTGAATAGAGAGAGGCCGCCGCCGAAACGCAAAGGGGAATTCCCTTATACGCCGGACCGAAAAACACGTCCGCGCCGATTTTATTTTCCTCTACGCACCGAGCGTAAAACTCGCCGAGTTTTCCTATTTGCTCTCCAGTTTTATAATTTCCGGTATTTATGAAATAAGGGGCGATTCTTCCGCTTTTTAAGGTAAATTCCCCGAATGTGAGAACATTTGAGTCACACATGAATTTTATGAATTCTTTTTTATAGCTCATATTAGTACCTCCGTTTGATTTTTTTGAGTTCTTTAACTATATATTCTATCACAAGTTTTATAAGGTTTCAACCGAATTTTCTTGAATTAATCGGTAATGTGTGATATATTAAACCTGTTTGACAAGTTATTTGGAAGCTATTATAGCAATCGAATTTAAAAATGAACAAAAGGAGACTGCTGAAAAGGCGTTTTCAGCCAGATAAAATTTATTTTCGCGAGGCGCTGGAAGGGGAGCGTAGCTGGAAGCCCGCACCGATTGAAAGCAGCGCGGCGAAAATAATTTTTATCCAGCGAACTTGTTTATTTTTGGGCTGGATTGCTATAAAAATATTTTTAAGAAAGAAGTTTTGTATATGAGTAAAAAAACTAAGGCGGTAATTTTTATAATATCGGCGGCTTTCTTTTTCGCCCTTATGAATACTTTTGTCAAGCTTTCGGGGGATTTGCCCGCTGTTCAGAAAAGCTTTTTCAGGAACTTTATAGCGCTTATAGCGGCGGCTGGAATTTTAAAAAAGACAGGACTGGGATTTAAACCTCAAAGCGAAAACATAAAGCTTTTGATAGTCCGCTCGATAACCGGAACAGTCGGAATTTTGGGCAATTTTTACGCTGTTGGGAAATTGGGTTTAGCCGACGCCTCGATGATTCAAAAATTATCTCCTTTTTTAGCCATAATATTTTCTTTTTTATTTTTAAAGGAAAAAGTTAAATTGTATCAGATTTTTGGAGTGTTAGCCGCTTTCGCGGGAAGTATTTTTGTTATAAAACCGGGTACGGACGTTGATATTTTCCCCGCGCTTATAGGCGTATTGGGGGCCTGCGGGGCGGGCTCGGCTTATACGGCTGTGAGGGCTTTGGGAAACAGGGGAGAAAAAGGACCAGTGATAGTCTTTTTCTTTTCCGCTTTTTCATGTGTCGTTACTTTACCTTATATTTTGTTTAAATATGAGCCTATGACCTTTTATCAGGTGTCTATGCTTCTTTTGGCGGGGCTTTCGGCGGCTGGAGGACAATTCAGCGTGACAGCCGCCTACAGCAACGCTCCTGCCAAGGAAATTTCTGTGTTTGATTATTCTCAGGTTATTTTCGCCGCCGTGTTCGGTTTTGTTTTTATGGGGGATTTGCCTGATATTTACAGTGTAATTGGGTATGTGATTATTTTTGGGGCGTCCGCCGTTATGTTTTTTATAGGAAAATCGGGGAATAAAAAAATTTCCAGGGTTTAGGGAAATACTATGCAATTCAAAACTAGGGCGTATCTGAAAATTATAGGAAACACCGCACAAAGGAAAATAAAAATAATTTTTCAAATTTAAAATTTCCGTTATCGTGTCATTTTCGGAGAAAAATAACACTAACACTCCAATTTTTTTAAAAAATTATTTTTATTTTTGAATTGCGCGGTATTTCCTATAGTCAACAAACTTGAAAACGAGCAAAAAGAAGCGATAAAAAAATCATTTTTACAAGGTACTGGAAATAGAGCGTAGCCGGAAGCTTACGCCGACTGACGGCAACGCCGCGAAAATGATTTTTAAACGCTGAACTTGTTTATTTTTAAATTTGTTGACTATATAATGAGCTATCTGTTATATACGAGAAATATCCAAAAAATTATTAAAAAATAAACGAAAACGATTTAATTAAACAGAAAAGCCTTTCTGTTTCGTTTTGTTTTTTATAATTTTTCACGCGTATTTTAGTTTTCAGATACGCTCTAAAAATAATTTTAAGTTTAAAAAATTATTCTTAGTATCTTTCGCGCGGTGTTTCTTTAAATTTATTCATAGCTTTTTATAAAGCTGAATAAATTTATATATAAAAAAGATGGAGTGTTTTTATGTCCTTGATTATAGGAATAACCCATTCTTATGAAGACAATTTCGCTAAACTCAATATTGATTATTTAAAGATTACAGCGTTTTTCGGAGCTACAGGCCTGATAATCCCATATACAGAGAAAGTTTCGGAAATACTTGACATAACGGACGGCGTGATTCTTTCAGGAGGCGGGGATTTAAGCGAGCGTCTCATTTCTGAAAAGTTAAGCCCTATGGCTAAAAATATTTATCCTGACAGAGATATTTTTGAGGCGGAGCTGTGCGCCGAGGCGTATAAAAGGGATATTCCGCTTCTTGGGATATGCCGTGGCGTACAGGTTATGAACGCCGCCTTAGGCGGGACGATTTATCAGCATATAGACGGGCACATATCAGAATACGCTGATTTAAAAAATAAAGACGAGACAGTAACTCACGGGATAAAAATAAATAAAGAAAGCTTTCTTTATAAAATCACGGAATCCGAACATTGGAATGTAAACTCATTTCATCATCAGTGTGTTAAAATCCCAGCGCCTGGTTTTATGGTTTCCGCCGAGAGCGGGGATTTTAATATTGAGGCTATCGAGAATCCGGAGAAGAGATTTTTCGCCGGGGTACAGTGGCACCCTGAGAAGACGCCCGATGATAAGTTATCAAGAGGAATTTTTCAAAATTTTATAGAGGCTTGTAAAAAATAGACATATGTTAGTAACACAAATATTGATGAAAAAATATTTGTCAGGCATGGTAACGTAGATTATTAAACATGTCTAATATATTGGTGTGTATAAAAAGCCTAATGTAAAGTATAATTTACGTTAGGCTTTTTTATATGTTAAAATTATATATATTTACCATATAAGTATACTATTATTTTTGTACAAATGTCAACAAAAAATTATTTTTTTTATGTTGCTAAAAGTTCTTTTACAAAGTATACTTTATAGGAGAGGAAAAGCTTTTAAATTTTGGATAAAATATTAAGGAGGAAGATTTAATATGAACATGAAAAAGAAAACAGCTGTTATAATGGCGGGCGTTATAATGGCTTCTATGGTTTTTGTGACGGGGGAGTATCGGCTGACTTGGCAAATACAATAAACAAGGCGGTTTGCGTTAAGAAAGGCGATTTTAACGACGAGGTTTTTTTAAAAATTCATCCGTACGACGATGTGAAAATGGGGGATACGATTAGGCTTTCCATAGAAAACGCTAAATTTGGGGAAAATATTGACAAGTATCAGTATAAACTGGGAGATATGACATACGAGAGACTTAAAGCCGCTTATGGGGAAATATAGCCGGATTTCTTACCAAAAGGTGTAATTTTTAACGATGTTATGGAAGAGTTAATGAATGAGAATATGACGAGCGACCTTCCATATTATCTCAGAAGGAAAAGCGATAAGGAACTGGAGGTTGAGCTATTCGCCTGTCCTGGAATCTACGCGGGTGAAAGGATTTACGGATTAGGAACTCCGATGTATAAGATTCCTTTGCCTTTTACCGTGATGGGTTCAAGAAATGTAATGGTTACGGTTGATTCCATAGGGGCTCCGATTAGGGGAGGGGAGACTTATATTATTGGCAAAAATGCCGTGGATTCAGAAGACAACATAAAGAGAGGAACACTTGACATTAACGTGGGAAATCATTTTAAAGCGGTGCTTGAGGAAAAAGGGAATATTTTATGGGAGTCGAGTGATAAAGACGTTGTTTCGGTTGGTACAGACGGTGTTTTAACGGGCATAGGCGAGGGAACGTGCGATGTGACTGCTCAATTGGGCGGATGTATAATAGCTAAATACAGTGTCACTGTGAACAAAGCGGAAAATGCCGGCGGTTCTGTTTTGGGAGATGTTGACGGTGACGGTATTTTAACCGCCGGAGATGTTTCGCTGCTTCTTGAAAAAGTTCTTGACGCGGAATTTGTTTTCCCCAAGAAAAAATAATGAACGGCGAAGCCTAAAGATTAGGCGGGTTCTTAAAAATTGATTTTTGTGATAAAAAAACCTCTTAACACAGAATTTTTATGTGTTAAGAGGTTTTTTATCGATTTTAAATTTTACTGATACTAATATCACTTTAAATACTGGATAAATGACATAAAAAAATGAGATTTAGTAATGAGAATCACATAAGCGACTCTTTAAATATTATTTCAACGGTACAGCCTTTTGTGTTATCTTTATTGTTATAAATATCGAAACTTCCTCCGTGGCTTTCGGCTATCCTCCTGCATATGGGAATGCCTAAGCCGGTTCCGTTTTCTTTTGTGGTGAAAAACGGCTCATGTATTAACGCCTCGTTATTTTTTGTTATACCTTCTCCGTTGTCTGTGACTTTTATCAATATGCCGCCGTTTTCCTTTCTTACAAAGACGTCTATTATACCTTCATCTTTAATAGCCTCTATGGCGTTTTTAAAAACGTTAAAAAATATTATACATATTTTTGAGTACTCGCCAAAAATTTTTATCTCCTCATCAAAACAGTTTAAATTAAAATTGATTTTTTTATTTTCATAAGGTGTGCTGAACTCGTCTATAATGTCACTTATTAAATCATAAATAAAAATAACTTCTCTTTCATCGGTCTGAACAGGCGACATGATTTTTCCAAAATCTTTTACCACATTTATAATTTTTTGCAGCTCTTTTCTTATTATGCCGTAATTTTTTTCGTAGATCCCGCTTGTATCACTTGTCTGAATGTAATCTATATTCGCCTGTATAAGCGTGACGGGATTTTTGACCTCGTGGGCAAATTCGCTTGTAAGCTGTTCAAAATTAAGTCTGTTGTAAAAATCCATAAAATATTCCCCCTAATATTTTATCGGATTGTCAGGCTGTCATATAAAATCAATCCGGGCCCGCAATCCTTTTTAGGCGGCGGGGCGCCGATTTATAAAAATATAGGCGAAAAGCCGGAAGACCGTATTTATCCGCCGCCATTATCGCAGTGTTATTTACGGAAGTCTTAAAACCATACCGTAATATATTTTGTCCGGATCGTCAATATTGTTTTCAGCCATTATTTCTTTTGTTTTTTTATTTGTCCCATAAAATTTAATGCTTATCCCTGTTAAGCTGTCACCTTCTTTTACTACGTATTTTGTTTTTTCCGCCGAGGCTTTTATATTTTTCTCGGTGGTTTTAGTAGGTTTTTCCGTGTTTTTTTTAGTGGTGGTTTCCGTGGTCTTCTTAGTGGTGGTTTCCGTGGTTTTTTCTGTTGTTTTTTCTTCGGTTACGGTAGTATAAATTTTTGTGGGCTCTTCTTTAGGTTTTATAGAAGAGCTGTTCTCAGTTTTTAAAGACTCACCGTTTTGCGCAGCGAAAACATTTTGCACATTTCCCTCCTTTATTGTTTTCATCAGATATGTATATGAATTATCCATTGCTGCCATTTGTTTTTCGACGTTGTCGATTCTGTCGTCATTCCTTATTATGCTTGCCCCCATCACGAAGCACGCGCAGAACAACGCCGCGCTTAATGTCCCTAAAAGATTAACAAGTTTTTTCTGTTCGGTCACTACTTTTCCTTTGCGGCGAACTGTTCGAGGATTTGGGGCACGCTCTTTCGTAAAACTGTTTCTGATTTTCTCAACAATTTCATCTTTATGGAGCTCGTTTTCCATATCACCGGTGTTTTCCACCGTTTCTGCCGTTTCCGCCGTGTCGCGGATCTCAATATCGTCCTCGAAATAAGCTTCAGCCTCCTTAGGCTTCGCGAATTTATTTTGGAGCATATACTCGTGCATACCCTCGTTTCTATCGTAATAAATAAAATAGCCTTTTACTTCCTCAAGTCCCCCTAAGACCTCGTTTTTTGAGAAAAAGCCATTTATTTTCTCGATAGGATCATAAATAAAAAGTACGCTGTAATATTTTTTAAAATTTTTCTCATGATAATTTATAAGCGTACTGTTCAGGAAATCACCGTATCCAGGCTGTATATAAAGCCAGCCCAATATCTCGTCATCGGGAAAATATCTTATCATTTCCTCTTTTATGTACCCTTTGCTTTTTTCTGTCAAGACTTCCATGCCCGCTTCATTTTTACTGAATTTTCCCTGTATGATTCCGTTTATGAATAAAACGTCCTCATTTTCTATAAATTCTTTTTTACCTGTTAAAACCCCTATTTTCTCCTCGCTTTCGGCGAATGAGGCGTATTGCTGTATATAAGTGTAAACATAATCCTCGACATATATTTTCAAGCCGTGAGATATATTTCCGACTTGCTTTATATTTGTAGGCAGTTTAAGTCTTTTTTCATCACGCATATTTTACACCTCCGTTGAATATAATATTTTTTGGCAAAAACTATAATATCACACAAACACAACAATTTTTGACGTTTAGAGTCGATAATATTAAATTTTTATAATACATTTTTATTGATAAACCGATATATATTTTTAATTTTTACTAAGAGTCTTGGATTATTTTACAATTTTTAACAAATATAGTCAATTTAAAGAGCGAATAAGCCGAACAAGTCTATTGATTTTTGCCTGTATAGAGTTTCCTGTTATCGGAAATAATTAAAACATAGAAGGTTTCCAAAAATAAAAAATATTTTTTTAAAGGAGATTTTATATATGGCGGCTCAATATGTAAATTCAAGAACGGCGACGGCGCTGTTTGAGTTTAAATACGCTCTTAAAAATATTTTACAAGAGTTTTTTCCATCAAAAAAAGAGAAAAGAGAAATTATTATTTTATGTATCGGGACGGACAAGGCCACAGGTGACAGCTTAGGTCCTTTAATAGGTTATAAATTAAACCGTATGCCGAAAATGGAAAACGTGAGAATTTATGGCACGCTGAAAGAACCCGTTCACGCTGTAAATCTTACAGAAACTGTAAATGAGATTTACGACAGATATGATAATCCCCTTGTTATAGCCATAGACGCCTCTTTAGGCAAAATGGAGCATATAGGCTATATAAGCGTCGGAAAGGGCTCTATAAAGCCTGGCGCGGGAGTCAAAAAGGATTTAGGTGAGGTTGGTGACATTTTTATAACAGGTATTGTCAATCTCAATGGTTTTTTGGAAATATCACTTTTGCAGAGCACGAGGCTTTCGGTTGTTATGGATATAGCCGATATAATTACAACAGGTATTTGGGGCTGCATGTATAAAGGTTAATAAGCCGATTTCATATGTGGTTTATAGTCAATAAACTTATTTTTTAGCGGGGGCCTGTCTAAAATCGTTAAAAAGTTTATCTAAAAACAAAATATATACAAAAAATCAACGGAAAATAATACTATTTTAAAATATAATTATATTATTTTCGTTGATTTTTTAAATGTTTGTTTCAAATAAGAAACAAAATGGTTGCTAATTTTACTATTATGTGGTATAATGTTTTATAGTCAAGCAAATTGAAAATCACTAAGAGGGGGGGCTGGCTGAAAATTATTTTCGCGAGGCGGCGGAGAGGCTTTGACAGGGGAAAAGAAAATAGAGAGGGGTATTTATTTTGAGAAACAAAAAAAACAGTAATTTCAGCGAGATGATTAATAAAATTAAAAATTCGGAGAATATAACAAACAGGATAATTACAAACGTTAATATGCTCATTAATCCAAAAAAATTTGAGAACTCTAATATAACGAGGTTTTATAAAAATTTTTACGGGGCTAAAAGGTCGGATGCTTATAATAAAAGCTCAATTAAACCTTCAAAATCAGTAGAGTTGATTGATTTAATGAGATTAAACAAAAACGCCGGCAAAGCTATGAAAGGAATCGGCGGGGTGTATTTTGATAATACATACGAAAAAAATCAAGGCGCGAAAAAGGATTTAAACAAGCTTGTTTACCAAAACAAAAAAGGGATTTCCGATTTTATTTTAAACAAGAGGGACTATAACGCCCATATTAATAAAAACAGATTAAATTATTTTATGGGCAAGACATTTTACAGGCCGGGTGAAAAGGTTTTTGAGGGAACAAAAGAATTTTCAAAAAAAACAGTGATGATAAACTTTAAAAAAGTCATACCGAACGTGACAGAGGGAAAGAATTTTATAGACACAAAGGGAAATTTTAAGGCGGGTGGAAACGGAGGGTTTAACCAAGGAACGGACAGAAAAATTATAGGCGGAAATATTTTTAGGGAAGATAGGCGAAGCGTTAATCAAACCCAAAAGCGAGGGATAGGCGGAAATATTTTTAAAGACATGAAAGGAGCTTTTGGCGTGGGTTTTAAGAGAAGAGCTAAGATGGGTATGCCGGGAGACGTCAGTACAAAGCTTTTAAATGGAGGCGGAAAAAATATTTTTGATTTTTCCTCTTTACCTTTTAGGATTGAAAGGGGAGAAAACATCGGCAAAGATTTTAAAGGATTTAAATTTAAAGAAAAAATATTCTCAAAAAATGGTGACAAAAATATTTCTGAGAAAACAGGGGGAGGAATAAATATCTCTCCTAATATAAATGTTGAGATAACCCCCAAAAACAGTCTTAGGGATTTTAATAAAATTTGGGAGGAAATCGGAGGAAGGCTTATGGATGAGATTAATTCCTCTGTAAGCGGGTATCATTAATTTTTTATGAATATGGAATTGATGTAAAGAGTATTTTGTGAGGTTTGGAATCAAGGACTATGGGCGAAGGGCAAATCATAGCTTCGTGACTGGGTACCTTACGATGGAAAAAAGTCCTGTTAATAATAAATTAACGTGAGTTCGATGAAAATTTATGATTAATGGAACCTTTTTCTATCGCAAAAAGGTTCCAAACCTCCAAAAATGCTCTTGAAACATTAAAAACCTTGAGGTTTCACCTCAAACTCCACAAACTTTTTGAAAAAAGTTTGACAAAAACCGTTGTGCAAAACTACGTTTCGCTGATTTTACTGTTATTTCTCATCGAACTCACGTTAAATTATTAAGAGACTGACGTTATTTATTGACTATAAAGCTGTATAAAACTCTAATTTTTAATATTAATCTCAAAAAAACCGATACGTTATATCGGTTTTTTTTGAGATTATAGCGATTCGTAAAATTTTCAGCCCCAACCAGTAAAATAATTTCTTTAATATTTAAATTAATTAAGGAAATACCGCACAATTCAAAAATAAAAATAATTTTTAAAAAAAATTGGAGTGTTAGTGTTATTTTTCTTGAAAAATGACACGATAACGGAAATTTTAAATTTGAAAAATTATTTTTATTTTCCTTTGCGCGGTGTTTCCTTAAAGTATCTTTGTTTATTTTTTTATTGGTTCGACATAATATTATTCTATTTTATCAAGCAGGTCTTTAAATACGGACATAGCTTCTTCTATAGGTTTTGCGTCGGACATATCAACCCCGGCTATTTTTAACAAATCTATAGAATATTTTGACGAACCGCCTTTTAAAAACTCAATATAATCACGTGAGCCGTTTTCTTTTAAAATTTTCTGAGACAAGGCTATCGCCGCTGAATAACCCGTAGCGTACTGATATACGTAAAAGGCGTTATAAAAGTGAGGTATTCTAGCCCATTCTCTATCTATTTCGTGGTCGATTACTATATTTTCCCCGAAATATTTTATGTTTAAGCCACGGTAGATCTCGCACAGTCTGTCATATGTGAGAGTTTCGCCTTTTTCCGTAAGCTCATGGGTTATAAGCTCAAACTCGGCGAACATTGTCTGTCTGAAGAGTGTTCCTCTGAACTGCTCTAAAAAGTAATTTATTAAATAGTTTTTACCGTTCTCATCATCTGTTGTTTTTAAAAGATATTCCATAAGCAGAGCCTCGTTTACTGTAGAGGCGACCTCAGCGACGAATATGGTATAATCACCGTAAACATAGGGCTGATTTGACCATGTATAGTGGCTGTGCATCGCGTGGCCCATTTCATGGGCGAGAGTAAACATACTGTTTATTGTCCCGTCATAGTTTAACGACACGTAAGGATGATTTCCGTAAGCTCCCCACGCGTAAGCCCCGCTTCTTTTTCCCTCATTCTCGTATATGTCAATCCAGCCTTCGGAAAGTCCTTTTCTGAGCTGTGAGACATATTCTTCTCCCATAGGCTGTAGAGCTTTTATCACGATTTCCTTAGCTTTGTCATAATCCATTTTTGTGTCAGCGTCTTTTACGATGGGAGCGTATATATCATACATATGAAGCTCGTCCAATTTTAATTTTTTCTTCCTTATGTCAATATATCTGTGCATAAGAGGCAGATGTTTGTTTACCTCGGCTATGAGATTATGATACACGCTTACGGGTATGTTTGTTGAGAAAAGCGACGCCTCGAGGGAAGACGGGTATTTTCTCACACTCGCGAAAAACACGTCTTTTTTCACTGACGAGACATAAATCGCCGCCAGTGTGTTTTTTTGTTTTAAATACGCTTTATAGCAAGACTCAAAAGCCTGTTTTCTTATCTCCCTGTTTGGGGACTCAAGGTATGATATATATTTTCCGTGAGTCATTGGAACGAGATTTCCTTTTTCGTCTTTTATGTCGTCAAACTTTAAATCAGCGTTGTTCAACATTCCAAAAATATTATCGGGAGCTTGAGCTATCTCATAAACTCTTGCCAGGATGTCTTCCTGTTCCGCCGGAAGAATATGTTCTTTTGAGCGAAGTATATCCATTAAATAATGCTCATATATTTTAAGTTCATTATTTTCCGACAAAGCTTTTTTTATCTCACTTTCAGGAACCTCCAAAAGTTCCGGCTCTATAAAGGCGCTCTCTGATGAGAAAGCGACGATTAACGTATCGGCTCTTCCGCTCATCGCCTGATATTTTGAGTTTCCGCTGTCCTCATTTGCCCTGAGATTGGCGTATACATAAACGGTTTCCGTGATAATTCCCGCTTTATCCTTTGCTTTAAGGCAGTTTAAAAGAGTTTCGGCGAAATTTTTATAATTGTTTTTATCCTGTATTTTTCCTTTATACTCTCCGATTTTTTTGATTTTTGCCATAGCTTCGGAAAAAAGGGATTCCCATTTTTCGTCGCTTTCGCATAAATCGCTTATTTTCCATTTAAATTCCTCTAATACTTCCGAACGTTTTTTTATATCTTTTGTCATATTATATTTCTCCTTTTTTGATTTTTTTAAAAGAAACGACATATGGCGACGTTGTTTTTAACGAAACAACGTTCATATTGTGTGTAACTCTGTGGATAATGTGGATAACTTTAAAAATTTTAAATTTACACTATTATAAACGGCGGTAAAAAAAGTGATTATTTACCAATAAAGAGAATATTTCGAGCCGGCGTGATTTTATTTGTAGCGTTAAGTGGGTTTTTTGTGCATAATTGAGAATAAAGGGGGATTTTATCTTGTGTGTAACTCTGTGGATAGTGTGGATAACATTTGTTCTCCCACAAGATACACATCTCCCGCCCCCATAGTTATCAACATATCACCGTTGGTACAGCGCGCGCCCAAATACTCGGCGGCTTTTTCAAAGTTCTCGACATAAAGAACATCTTTTCCTCGCTCTTTTATTAAAGAGACGAGGTCTTTAGAATGTATTGTTCCGTCCGAGGTTTCTCTCGCGGGATATATATCAAGGATAAGTATTTTGTCGGCGTCGTCGAAAGCCTCCGAAAATTCTTTCAGGAAAGTCTTTGTACGGCTGAAAGTATGCGGCTGAAAAATACACCAGAGTTTATTATATTTAAAACCCTTAGCCGCTTTTAACGCCGAGCGTATCTCGGTGGGGTGATGGGCGTAGTCATCGATTACGGTAATTCCATGAACCATTCCTTTAAACTCAAAGCGTCTATTTGTTCCTTTAAAGTTTTTTAAACCGCTTATTATATCCTCTTTTGGGATTTCATATTTATAACACAGCGCCGCCGCAGCCAGAGAGTTTAGAATATTATGTGTTCCGGGAACCGACAATTCAATATCAAATATTTTATTATTTTTTAAGAAAGCCGAATATCTCCCGTTTCCTCTCTCGTCAAAAGAAACGTTTCTTATGTTCCAGCCGTTTTCATTATCAGTTCCGTAAGTGATAATCTCACAGGAAACACCGTCTAAAATTTTTTCCGTTTCAGGTATTTCGGAATTTATTATCAAAAAGCCATTTTTTGGTATTTTTTTAGCGAAAGCGTTAAAAGAGGCGTAGAGAGTGTCTATGGATTTAAAATAATCCGCGTGGTCATATTCCACATTTAAAATTATGGCGCTTAGCGGATGAAATTTTAAAAAGCTATCGCAGTACTCACAGCTTTCAGCCACAAAATACTTGTCCCCGCCTATCCTGAAATTGCCGCCTATTGACGGCAGTATACCCCCAACGGTGACTGTCGGGTTCTCTCCCCTTAAAAGAATCTCGGTAAGCATTGACGTTGTTGTGGTTTTTCCGTGAGTTCCTGAAACGGAAATAGGGTATGTATAATTTTTCATCATAGTACCCAAAAGCTCCGCTCTGTCAATTATTTTTATACCGAGTTCTTTAGCTCTTATTATTTCGGGATTATCGGGTTTTAACGCCGCCGTATAGACGAAAAGCTCAGTATCGGGGGAAACGTTCTCGCTTTTCTGGCCGATAAAAACTTTTATGCCGACGCTTTTCAGGTGTTTTGTTATTTCTGACTCAGAGTTATCGGAACCGGTTATTATATAATTTCCGTCGTGTAATATCTCGGCGAGCCCTGACATACTTATTCCGCCTATTCCGGCGAAATGTATCTTTTTGTAATCGGTTAAATTCATACTTTTACCTCTATTCTTGAAAATATTTTAATGTTTTTAAGATTAGGCGTTTTGTAAAAATAATTTTTATACCGTCTCCTTTCGCTGACTGTATAAGCCTTGATTTGTTTCCTATAGACTAAGTATACTATATTATTATTTTTTTTAAACCCTTAAATTCCGAAATTTTCAAAAACTTTTACCGATTTTTTAAAAATTTTAATATTTTTAATAAAAAAATTATAAAAAGTATTGTACATTTTCAATAAAATATGTTATAATAAAACTTGTAAAGTATACATTATTAAATGTGAACGGAGCTTTACGATTATAATATGCTGTATAATTAACATTTTAAAGAAATGTTTTTTATATTTTTCATGAAAAATATTTCTTTAATGTGGATAATTTCGCCGCGCTTGTTTTTAAATTACCGATTATTTTTATTATAAATTCTTATGTATTTTAAGAACCTCACATTAAGGCAGATAAAAAATATTTTATGTTTAGATCGGGTTTATGCTTAGGATAAATAATTTTTTGTCAAACTTTGGCTTGGTTTTTTGCGTTTCTGAATACTGAGAATTGAGCCCGGATATAATAAAAACGAGAATATATTTTTATATTCCGATATATTAATAAAAGCTTGTATTTTGGAATATAATTTAAAAGCTGTTAAAAATAAATTAACGTACGATAGATTTTATTTATTGACGGCGGTATTAAGGAGTTATTATAAGCGCGGGAATCTAAGCAAATATTTTTGACGGGAGGTTATTTTATGCGAAAAAAAGAAATGCTGGCTATGCTTCTTGCCGGCGGACAGGGAAGCAGATTAGGCGTTTTGACAAGTAAAAACGCTAAGCCCGCGGTTACTTTTGGGGGAAAATATAAAATAATTGATTTTCCTATGAGTAACTGTGTTAATTCAGGCGTGGATACAGTGGGGGTTCTTACTCAGTATCAGCCTCTAAGTCTAAATCAGCACATAGGAATCGGAATTCCTTGGGATTTGGACAGAAAAAATGGGGGAGTCACTATCTTAGCACCCCATGTTAAAGGCGGCGAGCAGGGGGACTGGTATTCTGGAACCGCGAACGCTATTTATCAGAATATTGGTTATATCGACGCCAACGACCCGGAATACGTAATTATTTTATCAGGCGACCACATTTACAAAATGGATTATTCCAAAATGCTTGACTTTCATAAGAAAAACAAATGCGACGTTACCATCGCTGTGCTGGAGGTTTCTCTTGAGGAGGCGAGCCGTTTTGGAATTATGAACGCCGACGAGAACGATAAAATTTACGAGTTTGAGGAAAAGCCGGAACATCCTAAGAGCAATCTCGCGTCAATGGGTATTTACATATTTACCTGGGATGAACTGAGAAAAGCTCTTATTGAGGATAGCGGCGTTCACCGCGACAGTGATTTTGGAAAGCACATTATTCCCGCTATGCTGGGCAGGGGAAAATCACTTTACGCTTACCGATTTAAGGATTACTGGAAAGACGTGGGAACGATTGAGTCTTACTGGGCCGCTAATATGGAGCTTATAAAAGCTCTCCCCGAGTTTAACCTTTACGAGGACTTTTGGAAAATATACACAAACAGCGAGCATCAGCCGCCTCTTTACACTTCCGCTGACGCGAGTGTTACAAGAAGCCTTATATCAGAGGGCTGCGAGATTTACGGAACGGTCGAGAATTCCGTTATAAGCACGGGCGTAGTTATTGAGGAAGGCGCTGTCGTAAAAGGTTCTATCATTATGGCGGACTGCGTTATCAAAAAAGGCGCCGTCATTGACAGATGCATTATTGACGAACACACAATTATAGGAGAAAACGTTAAAATGGGAACGGGAGAGAATGTTCCCAACGAGGCTAAACCTAAGATTTACAATACCGGTATTACCGTTATCGGCAGCGATTCGGAAATTCCCGATAATGTTGAGATTGGAAAGAACTGTGTTGTTTTTGGAAAGTCAACGGCTGATATGTACAAAAGCGGCAAGCTGGAAAGCGGACAGACTATTGATATTGGGGGGATTGACATATGAAAGCACTTGGTATTATTTTAGCAGGCGGACAAAGTGACGAGAGATTAAAAGACCTCTGCAATGTCAGAGCGGTTTCAGCGATGCCCGTGGGAGGTTCTTATAGAGCTATTGACTTTTCTTTGAGCAACATGGCTAATTCCAATATAAAAAAGGTCGCCGTAATTACTCAGTACAATTCCCGCTCACTTCACGACCATTTATCATCCGCTAAGTGGTGGGACCTTGGAAGAAAGCAGGGAGGACTCTTCATTTTCACTCCTTTCTTGTCTAAGGAAAATTCTTACTGGTTCAGGGGTACGGCGGATTCTATTTACCAGAATATCAGTTTCCTTACAAAAAGTAACGAGCCTTATGTTGTTATAGCCTCAGGCGATGCTATTTATAAAATGGATTATAACGACATTATCAATTATCACATTGAGAAAGACGCCGACGTTACTATAATGTGCAAGGATATGGCGAATACAGACAAGGATGTTCATGATTTCGGTGTTATGGAGCTTGATTCTGATAATCGTATGATTGATTTTGAGGAGAAACCTGTCGAGCCACAAAGCACTATCGCTTCTTTAGGCATTTATGTTATGAAAAGAACGCTTCTTATAAAACTTCTTGAGACGGTTGTTTCTGAGGCGAGATATGACCTTGTTAAAGATATTATTATAAGGTATAGAAAAAAACTTAAAATTTACGGATATATGTACGACGGCTACTGGAACACTCTTAACAATATTAACGCTTATATAAACGTTAATATGGATTTCCTTAAAAAGGATATAAGAAATATGTTTCTTACCGACGGCGCTCATATTGAGACGAAACCTAAGGACGAGCCGCCGGCAAAATATAACTCGGGAGCTGACGCGAAAGACGCTCTTGTCGGAAGCGGAAGCATCGTAAACGGACATGTTTATCATTCTGTTTTATTCAGGAAGGTTTACACCGGCGAAAACTCTTCCGTTAAGAACTCGGTTATTATGGAGGGTTCTATCATAGGAAATAACTGTACGATTGAACACGCTATTATTGATAAGCAAGTTGTTGTTTCTGATAATAAAGAAATTATAGGCACTCCCGAGAAGCCTGTTATCATCTCAAAAGGTACAGTTATATAAATATTTGATAAAATTGATTAAAACCGGCTTGATTACTCTCTTACAGGGAAATTATCGTTTCCCTGTAAGAATAAGTCACATAAGTTTCGCTTATTCGTGATATTTTTTCAATTAATGGTTTTAAGACTTTTTATTTTAAGTTTCAAAGGAATTTTATCAGCCGGGTTAATACTAACCTCAAATAAAAACGTGTAGTTAAAATAATAAAATGATGAAGATAAAAAATTATTTTATACTAAACGCCGTTTATAAGGATTAATAATAATTTATTCACTCAAATATTATTTACATAATGAATTTGACTTTATAAAAAACCTATTGGGCGTTTAAAAACTTTTATCCACAAATTAATCGGGGTTTTAGTATTACTTGAAATTTTTCAGATTGCGAGTCAATTTTTTTACGCTTCAGACGTTTGTTTCTTAAAATATCTTACGCTAAAATTTCAGTGTTTTTATTTTTAATTGTTTTTAGGATTAATCCTACTCTTTAAATTGAGATTAGTGTAAGCGGGTTGAGAGCTTATTTATTAGGGTGATTCCATATTAAAGGGAGAGTTTTGGAAAATTATTTTTTCTTTTCTCAAATTTACATTGGAATTGTTATAAAGGTAAAGGGAGTATAAAAAATTTATATTAAAAAACAGGGAGTGTTCGTTTTTTAATATTTTACTGTTTATAATCGCTTTTTGTTTTTACACTAAAGAAAATCGTTTTTAACGATTTTAAAAAAATTATGGGGGTTTATTTATTATGCAGATAACGGACGTCAGAGTTAGAAGAGTCAGTAAAGAAGGGAAAATGAGAGCTATCGTTTCAATAACTATTGACAATGAATTCGCTGTACATGATATTAAAGTTATTGAAGGTGATAACGGAGTATTTATTGCGATGCCGAGCAGAAAAGCGAACGACGGGGAATTTAAAGACATCGCTCACCCTATTAATTCCGAGGCGAGACAAAAGATTCAGGAGGCGGTTATATCGGGCTATGAAAAAGCGTTAGTTGAGTTTGAGGCAGCCGCTGATAATGAAGCGGAATGACATAAAAACTGATGGCAAAAGACTTATCTTTATTGATGAGTCTTTTTGCTTTATACACAAAAGCGTGAATTTATAAGCGGTGGAGGGGAGATAGGAGAATAAGAGAAAAACCGCTTCTTATGAGTATAGTTTTTTATTTATATAAAAAAATTTTTAAAAAAAGGTATTGACATATGTGAGGGTGTATGTTATTATAATTAAGCGTTGTCGTTGAGGCAATGGAAATATTTAATTTGAACCTTGAAAACTGAATAGCAGACACAACGAAAAGAGCAAAACGAATCGAGAAAAGAGTAATGAAAAGAAGTCAATCCGTAAAAGGGAAATAAGCGAGAGCTTATGGAGAAAAGAATTACTCATATATATCAAAGGTCAAGCTAATAAGAGCAAAGGGTGAATGCCTTGGCATCAAGAACCGAAGAAGGACGCGGAAAGCCGCGAAAGGCCACGGGGAGACGCACACAGTCAGCGATCCGTGGGTATCCGAATGGGGGAACCCGGCAGTGAGAACCACTGTCACCTGCGAGTGAATCCATAGCGCGTAGGAGGGAACGTCGTGAACTGAAACATCTAAGTAGCGGCAGGAAGAGAAAGAAAAATCGATTTTCTGAGTAGCGGCGAGCGAAAGGGAAAGAGGCCAAACCGAAGAGCGTGCTCTTCGGGG
>CAJTVH010000020.1:0-17917 GCA_910579745.1 uncultured Clostridia bacterium
AAATGAGTATTGGTTTGATGATAATGACAAGAGGCTGTATTGGGATAATATTTTGCGTGGTGTGTTTCAATGATTAAAAATAAGAGTGTTTTTATAAAAAATATTTATTATATGCTGTCTTACGCGTTTCAGGCTCTTAATCAATCAACATATGAGGATGTCGGTGTTGAGGAGTTTGACGATATGTACAATCTTTTCGCTTCTATTATGTCTAAAGGTATAGGAGTGCGTTTAAAACGTGGATTATATCGGGAGTATTTAAATTGTCAAGAAGAACTTTGGGTTATGAGAGGAAAAATTAATATAGCGGGAACAATAAAAAATAAGTTAGCTCATAAGCGAACTCTGACTTGTGAGTATGATGAGCTTTTGGAAAATAATTATATGAATCAAATTTTGAAAACGACGGTTTTACTTTTACTTATGAGTAATAAGGTAGGGTTGGTTTATAAAGATGACTTGAAAAAGAAAATGATGTTTTTTTCAAACGTTGATACATTGGAACCAAAAACTATCAAATGGACCTCTATTCGATTTCAACGCGATAACTATGATTATCGTATGCTGATTGGTATTTGTTGGCTTATAATTGAGGGTATGCTTATTACGACGGACAAGGGCAGGTATAAACTGGCTTCTTTTATTGATGAACAGCGAATGTGCCGTTTATATGAAAGATTTATTTTAGAATACTATAAGAGGAATTTTACATCGCTTGCCGTAAGCGCTTCTCAGATACATTGGGTTTTGGACGAAAATAATGAAGGTGAAACTATGCTTCCTGTTATGCGTAGCGATATTACTCTGCGAAAAGGGAATAATATTCTTATTATCGATGCTAAATATTATACTCATACTACACGAGAATATTATGACAAACGTACGTTACACTCAAATAACCTGTATCAAATTTTTACTTATGTAAAAAACAAAGACTATAGTTTTGGAAACAAACCTCATAAGGTTTCTGGTATGCTGTTATACGCGAAAACAGATGAGGAAATTCAGCCGAATAATATATATCAAATGCACGGAAATCAAATTACGGTAAGAACGTTGGATTTAAATTTAGAATTCGTGAAGATTACTGAGCAATTAAATAAAATAGTTATTGAGCATTTTCCATAATAAGCCTAAACGCTACAAAGTAAGTTTTATACTAATACTGATAAAAATATGATTTTAAAGTAAAAAAACGATAAATTACAGCAATTCTTTATATATAGATTTTAAAAATTTTTAATATGAGACAATAAAAAAAATTATTTAGAGAGTATCTGAAAACAAAAATATGCGCGAAAAATTATAAAAAATAGAACGAAACAGAAAGGCTTTTCTGTTTAATTGAACCGTTTTCGTTTATTTTTTAATAATTTTTTGGATATTTCGAGTATATAACTGATAGCTTATTATAGTTTTCAAACACGCTCTAGTATATCAGATTTTATTAAAGTTTTTCTGTTCATTTTTTATTGTTTTTCTATAAATTAAAGGAAGTTTTAGAAAAAATATTTTATGAGAGATTCTTGCTAAAATTTCAGAGAAAGGTGTTTTAGGCTTTAAAAGTTGAGAGTGTAAAAAAATCTCATAGACATTTAAAAAATTTTTTTAATAAAATAGTTTTTTATTTAATTTACATTTGAATTGTCGTAATCAGAATCTGTTACTAAAACATAAGTTGCTGTTCCGTAAAAATTATTTTTATCAAGATTTTCTTTTTTTCATTCAGCTTTAAATTCATATATTTTGCCCGCTTTTAATTTTAATATGGGATTTTTATAATAATATGTTGTGACTGTTTGTTTTTTGGTATTGCTGTTATCAATGTCATTTATATCCCATTGGGATACGGTCAATATATCGGGAGATATTTTTGTGGAAAAGGAATAAGGTACGCTGTCCATTTTATTATATTTAGGTAATTTTAATTTTGAGGCGAAATCTTTTTTCGTTTCTTACGTAGGCTCTAAGCTACATGCCGTTATACTTTTTATTTTGCCGTTTTCTTTAGAGTTCCATAAATAATTTCCCGATTTAATTTCAAAGGAATTTAATTGATTTGATAAAATATACCACAGTGTAAATTCAGGGGCTGAAGTCAGCATAATATTATACAGAGCTAATTCTTCTTCCTTATCTAAAACAACAATACTTTCCTCACTGTATTCGGGCAATTTATAATCATATTTTTTATTTGTGTCTCTCATCAAAATCTGAATGGAATCCCCTCCCTTAACATCAGTTATTTCTCCTTACGACCTGATTACAGAAAAAGCTCCGAGAAAATCGTCCGTATCAGAAGTGATAATGAGCGAATTGTTATTAATTTCTTTTACATGAGCTTTAATATCCACATAATTAATGGTATTTTTATTAGAGTTTGTTTTGGAAGCTTCTTTTTGTACAGAGGAAACATTTTTAACATTTTCAGCTTAAGAAATTATGTTTGAATCAGTACCACAACCTGAGAAAACAGTGAATATTCCTATAAAAATAATTATATTTTTCAGCCTTGTTTTCATGGTTATTACTCCTCTCCCGCTTTAAAATTATATATAGGCTTAATTATATTTATTATTTCCGCTGTATCACTGATATTATTTATAATATCCTCTATATTTTTATAAGCCATAGGACATTCATCTAAAGTCGCTTTACCAATAGACGTACTAAAAATTCCATTCATTTGTTTTTTAAACTCAGAGACGGTAAAAGACTGTTTAGCGGCGGATCTGCTCATTAATCGTCCAGCCCCGTGCGGTGCGGAATTATTCCAATCGTCATTCCCTTTTCCTACGCAAATTAAAGAACCGTCTCTCATATTTATAGGAATAAGGAGTTTTTCTCCATTATTAGCTGAGACCGCTCCTTTTCTTAAAATCATTGAATCTGTATCAATATAATTATGAATAGTTGTAAATTGTTCTATTATATGAAGTTTCATTCCTTTTATTATTTCGTCCATTATAGCTTTTCGATTCAATTCAGCGTATTTTTGGACAATTCTCATATCATGAATATACCGCTTGAACAAGTCTCCGGATACATAGGCTAATGATTTGGGAATATTGGTTTTTTTTGTGTTTTTAAAAGCTGTGATACTTTTTTGAATTTCTTTCTCTCTTTTTTGGGATTTTAATTTTTCGATAAGTTCATCAAGATTTTTTTTGGTTGTTCCGTTTAAAGTTTTATACCCTTCTTCCTGATAGTAATTCGCTACTTCTAAGCCAAGATGTCTGCTTCCGGAATGAACCACAATATAGACATATCCATCATCATCTTTATCGGCCTCTATAAAATGATTCCCACCGCCCAGTGTTCCGAGACTTTTTTCGGCTCGGATAGGATTTATTTCCTTATAGCAGTATAAATCCTCTATTGATATGTTGTTAAAATATCTATGCGGTTTTTCCCTTATATTAAATCCGGAAGGAATTTTTTCGTAAATTAATTTGTCAAGCTTTTGAGGTTCAATATGTTTTTCCTTGATTTTAACGGTTTCCATTCCACAGCCTATATCAACACCTACAAGGTTTGGAACAATCTTATCAGCAATAGTCATTGTTGTTCCGATAGTACAGCCGGCTCCGGCGTGAATATCGGGCATCAGTCTTATTTTACTTCCCTTTACAAATTCCTGATTACATAATAGCGTGACTTGCGCTATCGAATCCTGATCAACAATATCTGTGAAGATTTTCGCTGTATTATATTTTCCGTTTACTTCTATCATATGTTTTCTCTATTCTCCTGATATTTTGTTACTATAAGTTTACGCTTTAATAAATATGAATTTTATTATTGGTTGAATTTTAATTTTCACAATAATATTTATATTGTGTATTTTATGGAAATCAGATGAATTAAAATAGTGAAGTCCATAAAAACACATTTTTTGAAAGGTATAGAATTGATTTATTTTGTTTAAATTATAATATGTATATGTGGCTATGTCAATCTTATTTAAAATAAGCTTTGTTTTATAGCCAAAAAACTTAGAAAGAAAGCGATAACTTTATTTTAAACACATTCTAAAACTAAAGTAAGAAAATTTTTTATAATTATGGTATTTCATTGTAAAATGTAGAAAAAAAGCTTGACAAAAATATTATTGGGTTATATAATAATATCTAGTTTCGTTGACACGCACCATTAGCTCAGTTGGTAGAGCAGCTGACTCTTAATCAGAAGGTCCAGGGTTCGAGCCCCTGATGGTGCATTTTTACATATTTGTAAATGTGAAGCGCACCATTAGCTCAGTTGGTAGAGCAGCTGACTCTTAATCAGAAGGTCCAGGGTTCGAGCCCCTGATGGTGCATTTTTTAGCAGAGTTTTCACTCTGCTTTTTTATGTTATTAAATTTAATTTAGAATAAAAATATGTTTTGATTAAGGTATATCTGAAAATTGAATATAAAAATAAACTAGAGCGTATCTGAAAACAAAAATACGCGCGAAAAATTATAAAAAATAAAATGAAACAGAAAGGCTTTTATATTTAATTGAATCGTTTTCGTCTATTTTTTAATAATTTTTTGGATATTTCGCGCATATAACTGATAGCTTATGATAGTTTTTCAGATATTCCCTAATGAAATAAAGTTTTCAGATATGCCGTGAATAATTTTGAGGTGATTTTTTGTCATCTTTTACTTTAAAATGTATGGCGTATATGTTTATGATTGTTGACCATTGTACCATCGCTTTTGAATGGTATAGCGGTTTTCGCTGCATCGGAAGGATGGCTTTTCCGATTTTCGCTTATTTAATTTCTGAGGGGTGCAGATATACTAAAGATTTTGAAGGGTATATTTTAAGGCTTTTAATTTGCGCGTTTATGTCTGAGTGGATTTATGATATAGTATTTAAAGATGAGATTAATTTATTTTTTGATTTAAACATACTATTTACTTTTGCTTTATCCGTATTGGGTATTTATATATTTGAAAGTTTGAGAAAATATGATATTTTTAAGCCATTTGGCTATTTTGTTATTTTACTGTTTATTATACTGGCGCAATTTTTTAGGTTTGATTACGGTTTTTTGGGTGTAGGGCTTATTTTAGCGTTTTATTTTTTAAAAGATAAAAAACAACAAATTTTAGCGCTTTTTATATTTACTATCTTAAAGTATAGTTCTGTTATTTGGGGGGTTGTCGCTAAAGAATTTAATATTTTGTTTTTGAGTAATTTTGTTGGATATGTTACGACTCATAATATTTATTCTGTTATATTTTCTTTTATGTCCGCTGTTTTTATATTTTTTTATAATGGGGAAAGAGGTTTTTCTGTAAAATATCTATTTTATGTTTTATACCCTTTGCATATTTTTATTATTTATTTATTTGTATATTTGAAATAATTTTTATATATAATTTGTGAGAAGGATGGTTTTATGGAAATTTATATAGACGCTGACGGCTGTCCTGTTGTTGAGCTGACAATAGCCGCCGCTTTTGAAAATGGATTGAAATCAACAATTATTTGTGATACGGCCCACATTCTTAATTTTGATAACGTTGAGACAATAGTAGTTGAGAAAGGAGCGGACAGCGTTGATTTTTTAATTATAAATAAAGTTAAAAAAGGCGATATCGTTATAACACAAGATTATGGGCTTGCCGCTATGTGTATTGTGAGAGATACTATTCCCATAAATCCCAACGGTTTTGTGTATACTAACAAGAATATCGACAATATGCTTTTTAAAAGGTATGTCTCAAGGCAAATAAGACGCGCCGGAGGAAAAACGCCGAATATGAGAAAAAGAAAATCTATTGATAACGAAAATTTTAAAAAGTGTCTTTTAGAGGTTATAAGAAAAAATATAAAATGTGATTAATTTAAATTTGAGATGGATTTTTAAATATTTTTTTGTAAGGTGAAATAAATATATAATTTTTTGAATTAATTTAGATGAATACACGTAAAATATAAAAAAACGCTGCTGTTCACAGTTTATACTACATTGTGTCTGAAGACTAAAATATACTGAGAAATCACAAAAAGTAAAAATTTGAAGTAAATTTGTTTTGTTTTTTGTAATTTTTTTGATATTTTTTAAATTTAAAGAAATATGTTGTATTTTGATGAAATTTAGTATTTATATGTTTTTAACAACCTATATAGTTTTTCAGATACGTTTTAATCTCAAATAAAAATATAAATATAACGTTTTTTTATTATAGTAATTCCGGTATAAGATAAATAAAGAAAAAAATGTTTTTTGTGAGATGGAATTGCTGTAAGTGAGAACTTATAGTCAATTAAATTAAAAATAAACAAATCGAACGGCTTAAAATTTTTTTCTTAATTAATCAGTCTAAATTAGGTACAAATATTATATTTTTGTTTGCCGTATTGTGAAAATAATTCTAAGCTTGTTTCTTTTTGCTCATTTTTTAATTATAGCGATTGGTGAAATTTTTATTGTTTCTCTATAATTGACTATATTTTTTGCTTTATACTAAAACGGTATTTAGTATAAAAGTGATAATTTCTATTATCACTTTTATCTTGAGAATTAAGTAGAAAGTGTCTGTAGTGGCGGCAAAAAGGAGATTTTTATTATATGTGTGGTATATCGGGATTTTGTAATTTAAAAGCCGATTATTTACAAAGAGAGGGATATTGGAACAGCGTACTTATAGATATGCGAGAGGCTGTCGCGAGAAGAGGAAATGATGAGACGGGAGAATGGCTGGCGAGTACTGTCGGATTAAGTCATACGAGATTGTCTATACGTGATCTTAAAACAGGGCGGCAGCCTATTGTTAAAAATATAAACGGAAACGATTATGTTATTGCTTATAATGGGGAAATTTATAATACGGATGAACTTAAAAATGATTTGATAAAAAGAGGATACGTTTTTAAAACGACTACAGATACAGAGGTTATTTTATTTTTATATATTGAATATGGAGAAAAGTGTGTGGATATGCTGAACGGTATATTTTCTTTCGCTATTTGGGATGGTGGGGAAGAAAGATTGGCGCTATTTCGTGACCGTTCGGGAATAAAACCTCTTTTTTACACAATTTATAATAATACTCTTGTTTTTGGCTCAGAAATTAAAGCGTTATTTAAGTTTCCTGAAGTTAAAGCGGAAACGGATTTAAACAGTTTTAGGGAGATTATAGGTATAGGTCCGGCGAGAACAGCCGGAAACGGCGTTTTTAAAAATATTTTTGAGGTAAAACCAGGATGCTTTGCCGTCTTTTCACAGGGAGGATTTAAAGAATATGAATACTGGAGTCTTGTAAGCAGACCTCATAAAGAAAGTTATGAGGAAACGGTTGCACATACGGCTTTTTTACTTAAAGACGCCGTTGAGAAGCAAATGGTTTCAGATGTACCAGTCTGCACTTTTTTGTCCGGCGGGATTGATTCAAGCGTTGTTACCGCTCTTGCCGCCAATTTTTTGAAAAAGGAGGGAAAAAAGTTAAATACTTTCTCTTTTGATTTTTCTAAAAATGATATTTACTTTAAATCAAATTCTTTTCAGCCGGAACAGGACAGACCTTATGTTGATAAAATGCTCGATGTTTATGATGTTAATCACACTTATTTAATGTGTGATGAAAAAGATTTAGCGGAGCTGTTAAAAGATTCTACGGAGGCGAAAGATTTACCAGGGATGGCGGATATAGACGCTTCGCTTTTATATTTTTGCCGTCTTGTAAAAGAACGCAATAAAGTTGCCCTTACGGGAGAATGCGCCGATGAGATTTTTGGAGGATACCCATGGTTTCATAAAAAAGAAGCTCTTGAGAGCTCTACTTTTCCATGGTCTATGGATTTACAGGCAAGGACCTTTCTCTTTAATGAGAATTTTATAAAAAAGCTTGAATTGAAAGATTATATCGACGCGAGATATAAGGAATCAATCCAAAAAGTCCCGATTCTTGAGGGAGAGTCGAAAGAAGAAAAAAGGCGCAGGGAAATTTCTTTTTTAAATCAAAAATGGTTTATGACAACACTGCTTGACAGAATGGACAGAACGTCTATGTATTCTGGTCTTGAGGCGAGAGTTCCTTTTGCCGACCATCGTATTATTGAGTATATATGGAATGTCCCGTGGGAATTTAAATGCAGAAACGGCGTTGTGAAGGGGCTTTTAAGAGACGCTTGTAAGGGGCTTTTGCCTGATGAGCTTCTTTGGAGGAAAAAAAGTCCATATCCTAAAACTTATAATCCGGAATATGAAAACATTTTAAAAAATAAAATAAGGGAGATATTGGATGATAAAAATTCTCCTGTCTTACCTATTATTGATAAAGATAAGGTTTTAGAGTTTATTAAACTACCGTCAAATTATGGAAAACCATTTTTCGGACAGCTAATGGCGGGACCTCAGACTCTGGCTTACATTATTCAGATTAATTATTGGCTTAAAATATATAATTGCGAGGTTTGTTTTAATTAAAAGGGTAAATTTGACTTTTATCTCAGTTATGTTATAATAGACCTGTTCAATAATTTCTCAATATGTTTTATATTAAGCGCTGTTATTGAACAGGTCTGATTTATCAAGTGAACGCAGATTAAGTTTTATAGTCAATTAACTTAAAAATAAGTGGGTTTATTTCCCTTTGCTTTTTCTATTTAACTTGGATATAACATTAGTGAATGCCTTTTATTTTGACAGTGAGAGAATGCGTTATTATATAATAAGCTTGTTAAAATGAGCGAAAAATTTTTTAGGATAAAATTTTTAACAACAAAACAAATTTTTTTAATATGTTTATATATGATAAATTTGAACGATAAATTGAATAATACTAAGGAGTTAATTAATTATGAATGTGTACGATACAATTATAAACAGGAGAACAATAAGAAAATTTTTACAGAAACCTATATCCAAAGAGACTCTTGAGAAATATGTAAACGCAGGAAGACTCGCTCCGAGCGCGGCCAACAGACAGCCTTTGAAATATAAAATTGTTAATTCTGAGGATGTTGTCCAAAAAATGTTAAAAATGGTTAAGTGGGCGGCTTACATAGCGCCTATGGGAGATCCGGGAGAAGGAGAGGAACCGGTTGCTTTTATCGCTGTTTGCGCTGATTTGGATATTAGAAAAGAGGGGTATGAGACAGACCTTGGCGCCGCGGTTCAGAATATTATAATTTCCGCTGAAGCCGACGGGATAGGCTCTTGTTGGATGGGGGCCATAGATTATGAGGGGATAACCAATCTTTTGAGCCTTTCTGATAATCTTAAATTATTATGTGTAGTGGCGTTAGGCTATAAAGCGGAAATTCCGAAAGAATGTTTGGTTGAAAATAATGATATAAAGTATTATAAAGACCAAAACGGCGTGCTTAATGTTCCTAAGCGTTCTTTGGAAGAGATTTTGATAAAATAATACAAAAAATAAATGTTAAAGGCTTTCAGTGGATAACCCTGAAAGCCGAAATTTATATAAAAACTGTTTAAACGCTAAAAGTATATTTGTCACTAATTTTAATTTAAACTATATAATTATATAGCGAAATAATTATAAATAAGAAATATTATACAGGCGTTATTTATAGCGAGTTAAAAAAATTAATTTTTTCGCTACTATTGCAATTTTACCCCCTTTTTGCTATAATTTTTATAATAAAGTAGTTTGTGGAAACTTATGGAATTAACCTTTTTAAGGAGAATTTTATTATGATAAAATTATCTGTCGTTATGGCGACATATAACGCCAAAGATTCTATTGAACAAGCGATATTGTCAATAGAAAGTACTGTAAGAAAAGATGAGCTTGAGATTATCGCTGTTGATGATTGTTCAAGTGATAATACATGTGATATAATAAAAACTTTACAAAAAAATTATTCAAACATAAAATTGTATAAAATGGAAAAAAACAGCGGAAGCCCGTCAGAGCCGAGAAATTTTGGGATAAAAAACGCGGAGGGAAAATATATAACTTTTGTTGACGACGACGATACGGTGAACGCTGATAATCTTATGGACATGCTTGATATTGTTTTGGAGAAAGAGGCGGACTTTGGAAAAGGATATTTAATAAATTTTGATGGCAAAAATAAAACTGTTGAAAATAGAATAGGAATTGAGTGTAAGGGTAGTTTTGATACAATGGAGAAAATCATTCAATATCAGAGCACGACTTCAGATTTAATAGTTCGTGGAAAATTTTTAACAGAAAATAATATAAAATATAACTCAGATTTAAAAATCGGTGAGGATACAGTTTTTGTGGCGGATATTTTTTCTCATAATCCAAACACTATTTATATAGACAATTACTTTTTATATTATAATAAAATTCCGGAAAATATCTCAAATCTATCTTCAACTCAAAATTGCGGCGACAGAGAAATATATGATCAGATAACATCATGGGAGACAACGCGAAAGATGTTATTAGAAGTCTCCATAGATTATTATGGTTTAAGGTTGCCGGCGTCTTTTAGAAATATTTTAATATCCATAGTAAGATACTCAAACGGAATAAGCGAGAAATGTTTTAGAGAATTTTCAAACTTCGCTAAAGAGACAGAAATATATACAAAAGGAACGATGAGTTTAGCGGATAGATATAATGATTTATATAAATCATTGTTGTCCGGAAATTATGATGAGTTTTTAAAACAATCAAGAAGAAGAATACTAATAAATGGGTACGATCTTAAATTTATTATTCCCGTGGTGCCTTATCTTGAGAAGTTTTATGATGTGAGAATAGACGAATGGACAGGTCATGACACTCACGACAAAAAAAAGAGCAAAGAGCTTTTGAACTGGGCGGATATAATATGGTGTGAGTGGCTTTTGGGTAATGCCGTTTACTACTCACAGCTAAAAAACAAAAATCAGCGTCTTATAATAAGATGTCATCGTTTTGAACTTGACAGGGATTTTGGAAACAAAATAAATTTAGATAACGTAAATATGATTTTAACGGTGGGATATTATTATTTTGAGGGGTTCGTGGAAAGGTTTAAATTTCCTAAAGAAAAAATACGCCTTCTAAGCAATTATGTTGAGACAAGCGTATATTCAAAAGAAAAGTCCGCTAAAAGTAAATACAATATAGGATTGATTGGAATACTTCCAAAAAGAAAGGGATTTTTGAGAGGACTTGAGCTTTTAAAAATTCTTAAAGATGAAAACAGCGAGTTTAAGTTTTATGTTATGGGAAAATCTTATAAAGAAATAGACTGGATAAAAAATAATCCTGAGGAATATAAGTATTTTAAAAAATGTGACGATTTTATAAAAAATAATGAGTTGACTGATTCCGTAATTTACGGAGGTTTTGTTGAAAGGAAAGATTTATATAATGATATAGGTTATGTTCTTTCTCTCAGCGATGATGAAAAGCCGGAATCTTTCCATCTCGCTCCGGCGGAGGGCGTTTGTTCAGGGAGTATAGGAATGTTATTGAATTGGCCTGGCGCGGAATACATTTATTCAGAGGATTTTATTTTTGAAAATATTGAGGAAATGAGTAAGTTTATTTTAAATGTATCCAATAATGAAACTTTGTTTAATGAAATATCAAAAAAACAAAAAGATTATATAATATCGAATTATAATATTGATGGTTTTATGGAAGAATTATTAACATACTTAAAACAGATTATGATAATAAGCTGAAATTAAGCGGATAGGTGACAAAATGGAAAAACAAGGCATTGTAAAAAATCTGATAAAAAATCACGAATATATTCTCTATTACGCTAAAATACTTTTAAAAACAAGAGTATCCGGAAGTTATCTCGGTTTTTTATGGTTATATATAGATCCGCTTATGTTTATGCTGATATATTCTTTTGTGGTACAAGTAGTGTTTAATAGCCGAATGGAAAATTTTCATGTGTTTGTAATAATAGGATTGACAGTATGGAATTTATTTTCAAGAACGATTTTAATGGGTGCCACGGCGATAGCGAGAAATAAGGGAATATTTGAACAGGTATATTTTCATAAATTTGTATATCCATCTCTTTATTTGATGTCATATATATACGAGTTTTTAATAAGTATGAGTCTTGTTATTATAATAATGCTGTTTTCAGGAATACCTTTTACGTGGCACATTATAGAGACAGTTCCTGTTTTATTCGCTTTTACGCTTTTCACATATGGGTGTTCATTAATTGTTTCGCATATAGGAGTTTATTTTTTTGATTTAAGAAATATTTTGGATTTTACTCTTAAATTTTTCTTTTATTTCACCCCAATAATGTGGGATTTTGACAGGCTGAATTTTTCTATGGCATGGGTGTTGAAGCTAAATCCTGTAGCCGTTATAATAGGTTCTTTCAGGTCGTGTCTTTTATACGGAAAAAGTCCTGTGTATTTGTATTTAGCGATAATCTGTCTTTTTTCTTTGCTTCTTATACAGATTGGCTATAAGCTTATAAGCAGATATGAAGACGCTTACGCGAGAATGTTATAAGAGAGGTAAATTTTTATGGAGGAAATAATAAAGGCTGAGGATATAGAACTCGTATACCAATCGGCGGAAAGTCTTTCAATAAAAAAGGCTATAAAAATGCTGTTTAGCAAAGATAAAGAGAATATACTTGTAAAATTCAAAGCGCTCAATAAAGTAAGCTTTTCAATAGAGAAAGGCAAAGTATATGGAATAATCGGAAACAACGGCGCTGGAAAAAGCACGTTGCTCAGAATATTATCGGGAGTTATGTCTCCAACGGCGGGAAAAATAGAGAGAAATTATAAGACAATAAATCTTCTCGCTTTAGGGGTTGGCTTTTCAAGGGAAATCTCAGGATATGACAACATATTTTTAAACGGAATGCTGCTGGGTTTCTCAAAAGAGGAAATAGGGGAAAAATTGAAAGATATTGTGGAATACAGCGAGCTTGGGGATTTTATATATAAACCGATGAAAACATATTCAAGCGGTATGGTTTCCCGCCTTGGTTTTTCAATAGCGATACACTTAAAACCTGAGGTTTTGTTGATAGACGAGGTTTTAAGTGTAGGTGATGTGAAGTTTAGGGAAAAAAGCTTTAACTCAATAAGGCAGGTAATATCGGATAATGATACTACTGTGGTAATAGTGTCCCATAGTATAGCTCAAATAAAAGATTTATGTGATAGGGTAATATGGATAGAAAAAGGGAAACTAATAGCCGCGGGAGATACAAAAAATATACTTGAAACTTACACAAGGGTAAATAACGAGGTAATAACATTAGAGCAGGCGAAAGAAGAGGTACGGGAAAATGTAAGAATTGAGAATAACACATTATACGCCGATATATCAACATATAAACTTGTGCTAAACAACGCTGAGGAATTAACATACTTAAATAAAGTATATGATTACGCTAAAATATTTCAAACAGAAGGCGGCTCAAATATAAAGATAACAGTACGACGTCTGCCGAATGATGATTTAATTATATATTTTGAGGTAAACAACAGTGAAAACCAGAAAATAAGGATAACAACCGATTTAATAAAAGGCAGAAATAATTTTGACAAGTTTTATAGAAAGCCCGAATATAGTCCTTATTATGGAGAAAATAAATTAACTGGTCCGAGTTTTTTTTATGATTTGGAAAAGGGCAGTATGCTTATTTCAAAGGTAGTACATTATAGGGAATTGGAGAAGGTATATGATGATGGTACAAAGTCATCTCTTAAAGAATTTATGTATGAGAGAAATCCAATAGAAAACAATTTAAATTCTGTTGAAATCAAATTTGACAGGGGCACTGAAAAAGCGGCTTTTTTTATTAGGCTCTCAAAGCAAAAGCTTTTCAGGAATTTCGATAATATGAAAAATTATATGTTATATCACTTTGATAATGTGTATAATAATATGTTAAAAAGTTCATTTTTTCAGCTTCCTGACGGAGCGTATTCAAAATTGGCGTATTCAATCGAGCCTTTTACCAGGGATGGGTATAATATAAATTTAACGGCAAATGTAAACAGCGATATATTTGAGTTTTATCAGTCAACAAACGAGAGATTTTATTATAATACAATGATGAACGGAATTTTACAGCGGTATATATATAACGACTCAAAAGGTATATTTTCAGAAAAACATACGTCTACAACTTTAAGAGACAATACAGGAATTACTATTCCATATGTTAATATAAATTCAAATGAAATATTTTTGCTTGCCCAGAATGATTTTCTTGATTCAGTCGGCTCAATATTAAATCATAATCCTATTCCAAGGTATCTTGACTTTCTCATAGAGACAGCGGAGAACAGGAACAATGTGTATACAATAAAGGATGGTTTTTTCTTTCCAGTATTTATAAAAGAGAACCCTGACGTATTGTCTGAAGCGTTGTTAATCGACCAAATAAATACGGCGAGATTAGCGATAAAAGCGTTCAAGAGGTATAAAGTAGAAAAGTATAAAGAATTGCACGACAACATTATAAATATGTTGATATACACAAAAGATAATTGGTTTAATAAAGAAGCAAAAAGTTTATATCGCAAAATGATTATCAAGGATTCTGAATTAAATTTTTATGGGGAAATTTCTTCTGAAGAGTTATTAAAAAGGCTATTGTTATATAAGGAGGATTATATGGCTGTTTTTAATGATTTCAATGGAAATATAATTAGTGATTTTATACAAATACTGGAAAAATAAAAGGTGAAATAAATTATGAAAAATGTGGTAACTGTTAATATTGACGACAGAATAAAGTTATCTGGCTATGAAAATGAGTATATTCTTTCAATAATAGAGGAAACAAAAGAATTCTATGAGCAAAATCTTCTTGACAATTGGGTCGCCAAATATGCCAAAGAAGCGAAAGTTATCTATGACATAGGCGCTAATATAGGGAATCATACTGTCTATTTCGCTAAAAAATTAAATGCCGAAAAAATATATTCTTTTGAGCCAATGTCTATAAACTATAAGATGCTGGAAAAAAATATTGCGGACAATAATATAAAAAATGTAAAGGCGTATAATATCGCTCTCGGAGCTGAAAATTCTTCTGCTAAAATGTTAATTGAACAGGAAAATAATAACGGAACCGCTAAAATTAACAATAATAACGATTCTAACGGCGAGACGGTTAAGGTTGTAACTATGGATAGTTTAAATCTGCCGTTACCTGATTTTATAAAAATAGATGTAGAGGGCTTTGAGTTAGATGTTTTAAAAGGAATGATAAACGTTTTAAAAAAGTCAACAGCGCCGATTTGGATAGAAATTGATGAGGAAACATGTAAAGAGGTTTATTCTCTTTTGTTAGAATGCGGATATGGAATATTGTCTTTCAATCTTGAAAATGACAACAATTTTATGTTTTCATCTAAAAAAGAACTTTGCGACAATAATATGATAATAAGAGAATTGCTGACTCAAGTTAAGGAGAAAAGAAAAATTAAATTAGATTCTAGAGCGTTTGAGTCAAAATATATTTATGAGCAAAAAAAATGCGAGGAACAGTACAAAGATATTCAAAAGCTTACCTCTAAATTTCAATATGAGCAGAATGTGAATAAAGAACAATATAAAGACATTCAAAAACTTACTTCTAAATTTCAATATGAGCAAAAGCTTGTGTTAGATTTAAAAGAGACATTAAAACAGCAAGAAATTTTATCAAGAAAAAGAATTGATTCCTTAAAGGAAAAAAACTTAGATTTAGAAAAAGAGATAAAAGAAAGAAATATTCAGATTACAAAATTTAAAAATTTAAGCGCCGAAAGACAGAGAATTTTGGAAGGGTATAATACTTCCGTATTATTTAGAATATTGAAAAGGTATTGGAGTTTGTCCACGAAGTTACATGGTAAGGCAAAAAAAACGGTTTATAAATTTGGAAATTGGACATATTATAAACTTTCAAAGTATCCGAGAATAAGGAAATTTTGCTCAAAAATTAACGGCAAGCTAAAAATATTTAAAAATCCAAATGATGTTGTTGCCCCACAGACAACGGATTTTAAAAACAATTTATATAATATAAGTTCTGAAATAAAATTCGCTAAAGACTTAAATGTAGCGATGCTTGTAGACAATTTTACTTATAATAGCTTTAAATATGAGTGTAATCCATATCCTATAGAGCCATCAAACTGGCTTGATACCTTTAGAAACAATAGGATAGATATATTCTTTTGCGAATCGGCGTGGTCTGGTGTGGATTCCGAAAAAAGACCATGGAAAGGTCAAGTATACAGCAGTATAAATTTTCAGAAGGAAAACAGAACAGTGTTGTTATCTGTTTTAAAATATTGTAAAGAAAACAATATACCAACAGTATTTTGGAATAAAGAAGACCCTACTCATTATACGGATAAAGTTCATAATTTTGTGGATACCGCCATAAAATTTGACCATATATTCACGACATCTATAGAATGTGTAAAAAGATATAAAGAAGAATATGGACATAAAAGCGTGCATCTTTTGATGTTCGCCACACAGCCAAAATTATTTAATCCTATAAATAAATTTGAGAGAACAGATGAGATAATTTTCGCCGGAAGCTGGTATAATCAGCATAAAATCAGATGCGAGGAAATGGAAATGATTTTGGACAAAATTATAGACAGCGGATATAAGCTTAAAATATACAACCGTTACTCAAAATCAGAGGATCCAAATCATTTTTTCCCTGAAAGATATAGACCTTATTTAAATCCTTGTTTAAGTCATGATAAACTTGATATAGCCTACAAAGGAAGCAAGGCGGCGCTTAATATAAATACTGTGGTGGATTCAGAAACAATGTTCGCGAGACGGGTTTTTGAGCTTATGAGCAGTAATACGCTTGTAATTTCAAATTACTCAAAAGGGATGGAACGGCTGTTTGGCGATAATGTATATTTTATAGAGAAAGATAAAAATTTTGAGATAAATGATATAGAGAGAAAATGTCATAACGCTTTATACGATGTGTTAAAAAATCATACTTACGAGACTCGTTTTAGGCAAATTTTAGATAATATAGATTTTAAATATAAAGAAAATGATAGAAGCGTTTCTTTTATATATAATGTGTTTGACAAGATTTCCGCTCAAAAAGCGTATAATCATTTTATGTCAGTTTCATACAGACATAAAAAAGCGGTTTTTATTGTTGATGGTAATGACAGTTTGAGGGAAATTTTATTTGAATATCAGTCAAATAAAATTTCTGTTGTATCAAAACATTTTATAGAAAATTATAAAGATATATTAACTATAAATACCCCATATTTTATTTGGACAGATTGGGAGTCTGATTTAAGCTTTATACAAAAAGCGATATTACATTTTAGCTATATAGAAAATGACATTGCGATATTCAATAAATTAGACTCTTTTAAAATTGAATCTATTACCCTTTCCACCAATATGCTTTGTAACGTAAGCTTGTTTGAGCTTTCCAAAAAAGTTTTCTTAAAAAATGAGGTTATAAAGATTGACGGATATGGTATATAAAAAATTATGAAATGAGAGAAAGTCCTTATTATAGTTTGTTATAGTAGGGACTTATAGTATGTAATTTATAAATTAAAGGGGAAGAGTCTTAGTTTTTTTTGACACTGCTGTGTATTGAAAATAATAATTTTGAGATTTAATGAATTTTATTAAAAATTTCTTCGTAATGTGTAAAAATAGCGAGATTATTTTTTAAGGGAGGTATTTTTATGATAGACGATAATACTGATAAAAATGAAAAGTTAAAATATTTAAAACTTTTAGCGAGGCAATATCCAGATATTAATACCGCTTGTACAGAGATTATTAATTTAAAAGCGATTTTAAATCTTCCTAAGGGTACGGAGCATTTTTTATCTGATATTCATGGTGAGTATGAGGCGTTTAATCATGTTTTAAGAAATGCCTCGGGGGTTATTAAAAATTATATTGAGGAAATTTTCGGCTCTACTTTAATGGAAAGCGACAAGAGGAATTTAGCTACTCTTATTTATTATCCTG
>CAJTVH010000020.1:17927-46101 GCA_910579745.1 uncultured Clostridia bacterium
CCGTCTTGAGGTTGTTAAACGAAAAGAGTCTAATATTAATGATTGGTATAAAATAAATCTTTTTAGGCTTATTCAGATTTGCAAGAGAGTTTCATATAAATATACACGATCAAAAGTGAGAAAAGCTATTCCCGAAAAGTTTACATATATTATTGAAGAGCTAATACATGAGGATTCAGCTAGGCTTTATAAACAAGAATATTATCAAGAAATTATTAATACCATTATTCGCCTTAATATGGCTGGCAAATTTATTATCGCTATATCAAATGTTATTCATAGACTTGCTATTGACCATTTGCATGTTATTGGAGATATATATGACAGAGGTGAGGCCGCCGAAAAAATTATGGATGTTCTTATGGATTATCATTCTCTTGACGTTCAGTGGGGAAATCATGATATTTCGTGGATGGGAGCTTCTTCCGGCAGTATCGCCTGTATATGTAATGTTATAAGGGTTTCTTGCAGATATTATAATCTTAATACTATTGAGGAAAGTTATGGCATTAATCTTATTCCTCTCGCTACGTTCGCTATGGAGGTTTATAAAGAAGATGAATGTGAGAGATTTATTTCTTCTGGCGACGGAGAGGAAAGAAGTCTTGCTGAAAAAAGTCTAATTTCTAAAATGCACAAGGCTATTACTGTTATTCAGTTTAAAATAGAGGCTCAGACAATTCTCAGAAATCCAGACTTTGAAATGAATGATAGAATTTTACTTGACAAAATTGATTTTGAGAATGGGACTGTTATGATTGATGGAAAGAAATTTAAGCTAAGCGACACTAATTTTCCAACTATTGATCCTAAAAATCCTTTTGAACTTAACAAAGAGGAGTCTGAGCTTATTGAAAAAATTCAGCAATCTTTTATTAATAGTGAAAAATTACATCAACACGTTAGGTTTTTATTTAATAAAGGCAGTATGTATAAGGTGTATAACGATAATTTATTGCTTCACGGCTGTGTTCCGCTTAATGATGACGGTTCATTTAGGACCATTAAAATTTCAGGAGTTGAGTATGGAGGAAAAGCTTTACTCGACAAACTTGAGGAAATCGCCCGTTCAGGATTTTACGCTAAATGCGGAACGCCTGAAAGAATTAAGGGACAGGATTATATGTGGTATTTATGGTGCGGAGCTTGCTCGCCTCTATATGGGAAAGATAAGATGACTACTTTTGAGAGATATTTTATTAATAATAAGGAATTATATCATGAGCAAAAAGATTGTTATTATAAGCTGACGAATAATGAGGATATTTGTTTGAAAATACTTAGCGAGTTTGGTTTATATGGTGAGAGTTCTCATATTATTAACGGACATGTACCTGTTAAAGTTGTTAAGGGGGAAAGTCCTATTAAAGCTAATGGGAAACTTTTTATAATTGACGGCGGATTCGCGAAAGCGTATCAGTCTGTTACCGGCATAGCTGGATACACTTTGATTTATAATTCAAAGGGGCTTGTTTTAGCTTCTCATGAGCCTTTCTCATCCACTATTGAGGCTGTTGAACAGGAGAAGGATATTGTTTCTATTACCAGATTTCTTGAGCAAAACGGAGGAATTACTATGGTTGAGAGTACTGATGTGGGTAAAGAAATTCAAGCGAGAATTGATGACCTTGAGGATCTTGTTGAGGCGTATAATTCCGGTTCGATTAAAGAATTTACTCAATAGTTTTTAACTACAATTTAGTGATTTTTAATAATCGAACTTGTAGTTAGTTTTTGAGAGGATATATTTTCTATGGACTGTATATTGTGTTAAAACGTTTATCGGAGGTATAGAATGTGGTATTTAATTATAAGTTTATAATGAAAGCATATTTAAAAACTTCTATTAAGGTTATTATAATTATATAAATAATAATTCAAAAAAAATATAAACGCTCTTTTATAATATGGTTGTAAAATAATTTAATAATAAATACTAAAAAATGCAAATTTTTCAAGGTATTGGAAAATTTGCATTTTTTAGTATTTTTAAAGTTTTTAATTAATTGAGTAATTATCTCCGTTTTTTAATTAAGTGTATTTACTTTTATTACTCTTATGTTTAATAGAAGTGTAAGCTTATATAGGATATAAAGATATTATAAAACGCTATAGATGTAGAGTATTTTATAAAATAAAAATACCAATAATTTTTCAGCAAAATATTATGTGTTTGTCTTGAATATATATTTAAAATTAATAATATATATTAATATATACTATATAAAAAATAATATTAAAAAATTAATAAAGTAATATTACATAGTTTTCAGACATGCTTTAATCTTAAATTAAAAAAGTTGAGTAAAAGTAATAAAAACAATAAATTTATGAAATATAAGAATTTATTTCTTTAAATATAATTATGTTGTTTAAATTGAGATTATAGCGATTAACAAAATTTTTAATGTGAAACAATAGAAGATTACTTGATATATCAGATTTATTAAATTTTGCTTGTTCATTATTTTATTGTTTCTTTATAGTATAATTATAAAATTAATTAAAAGGTGGAATTTATTATGAAAAGAGATTTAAGAAGAACAAGAAATCACAGAAAAAATCTTGATAGATATTATGATAGAAAATTCGCTTCACATGATTACGCGAACAGAGGGGAAAAAAGAAAAACCATAGAAAATTTTAACGGACGGCGTATTGATAGAAGAAGGAACATAAGTAACAAAAATATAAATTTATTTTCAATAAAAGCGGGAATATCTTTTATATGTCTTATTTCGATTTTTGCCGCTGTAAATTTTAATATAGGATTTACAGATGATATAAAAGAAAATATTAAATCGGCTTTATCGGAAAATATATCTTATGAAAAAGTAGAAAGTGTTATCGTGAGAGCGTTCAATAAAAATGATGAAGAATCACAATACTCAAATGAATATTCTGATTTTAGGATTGATGAAAATATTATTGAGCAAATGAATAATGAAACAGATGTATATTATGATAATTTTTATGGCAAATAGAAATATATACAATTATAAATTCTTCTAAGAGGGGATAATTTTGAGTGGAGTAAAAATAAAGTTTTCTTTTATTATTATTATTTTTATTACGGCGGTTTTTGGTTTTTTTGAAAGGTTTATGATTATTTTTCTTTTTGTTTCTCTGCATGAGGCGGGCCATATTATTGTGGGAAATATTTTTAATGTTAAAACAAAAAAGGTTATAATAACTCCTGTTGGAGAAATAGCTATTATGAAAAATACAGATAATTTGTCGTTTATAAAAAAATTAATTATACTAATCTCGGGACCATGCGTTAATATTTTTTTTTATATAGTATTTGAAATGTCGAATAAGATTTATTCAAATAACTTTTTTATTTTCATGGCGAACACTAATTTATTGCTGGCTATATTTAATTTAATGCCTGTATATCCTCTTGACGGAGGACGTATTTTGTCGTTGATTTTAAACAAAATTTTTCCTATTATGGGAACTAATAAAATTGTTATAAAAATAAGCGGAACGATGAGTGTTTTGTTTATGATTTTAGGGATTATACAGCTTATATTGTTTCCTTATAATATAAGTTTGCTTTGTATAGGTCTATATTTATACAAAACAAGGAGTAAAATTTATTTTGGAATGACTTTTGATTTTTATAAACGTCTTATGAATAAAAAAAATCCTTCAAATGAACTTATACCTTTAAAAAATTTTTATATAGATAAAAATTTGGAAATAAAGAAAATAATAAAAAAATTATATTTTGACTTTTATTCTGTATTTTACATATACGAAGATAAAGTATTTAAATATAAAGTATTTGAATGGGAGATTATTGAATATATACAGAAAAAAGGTATTTGCGGCACAATATCAGATATTATTGAAGAAAATATTAAAAGCTAAAATAGCATGAGACTATATTAAATTATAGCAATTTGTGTAGTTTTAGTATGAGACAATAAAATAATTTTTTGATATATCAGATTTATTAAAGTTTGCGTGTTAATAATTTTATTGTTTGGATATGGCTTGATAAAATTATTTTTGATAGAGACTAGTACACTAAAAAGTTTGATATTTCAATAAAAATATCAAACTTTTTAGTGTACTAGAGCGTATCTGAGAACTAAAATAACGTGAGTTTGACGGAGAAATAGCAGTAAAACCAGCGAAACGTAGTTTCGCACAAAAGTTTTTGTCAAACTTTTTTCAAAAAGTTTGTGAAGTTTGAGGTGAAACCTCAAGGTTTTTAATGCTTCAAGAGCATTTTTGGAGGTTTGGAACCTTTTTGCGATAGAAAAAGGTTCCATTAACAATAAATTTTCGTCGAACTCACGTTAAAATATGTACAAAAAATTATAAAAAATAAAACGAAGTAGAAAGGCTTTTCTGTTTAATTGAACCGTTTTCGTTTATTTTTTAATAATTAATTTTTTGGATATTTCGCATATATAACTGATAGCTTATGATAGTTTTCAGATAGGCCCTAATCAAGCGGGATAAAAGATTATTTTTTTTATGTAATTTTACTTTTTAAACTGAGATTAATATTTTTTTTATTATAAATAAAATTGGGGGAATAGAGTATTATATAAGGAAATTAAGGAATTTTTAAGGCAAAATATAAAAAAAATAAACGAAATCATTTTGATTTCGTTTATTTTTTTAGTTAATAAGAACTCTTATATAATTTATGGAGCTATAAAATCAAAGAAAATAGGCTTATAGTCAATAGTTATAACTAAATTATATTTTTCTCCGGAGGCAAACTCAAAATTAGGTCTACTCTCTGCCAAGAAAGCGTATTCATTATCGAGAAGAGAACCATAGTATGTGCTATACATCAATCGTCCGGTAATATTTGGTCCTGTTAATTGTATATCCTTACTTTCTATATATTTGTCAGCGACGCTTTCATTAAATTGTACCTTTATTACCCTGCCAAAATAACTATCTTTAAATATTGTGACTTTTTCTATAGCAAGTTCTTTTTCTGGGATTGTTGAAGGGTCATATTCCGGTATTTTTTCATATTCGTAATAGTCAAGTTTATTTCCGTATTTATCTTCCGTAGCGAAACAAATATATTTGCCGGTTGTTATATTTTCATTTTCAATTTTTATTTTATTTGTTCCCCAGATGATATCAACGCTTTTTTTATCAGGGTTATCAAATATTTCTTTGGAGTCTTTTCCGCTTATTGAAGAGTCGTCAACCTCATCTTTGATTATATAGTACAGTTTCCCCGCCTCGTTTACTTTTACGATAATATCTGTGGTTTTTTCGCCTGTTCTTGTGATTTCTTTATTTTGTACCATAGGAGCCGAATAGTCCGCGTAGAATTTACCTTCTATTTTTGAACCGTCCTCAAGAGTTATTTCAAGAGTCATATTGTTATTATCACTATAGATATAGTAAGGCTGCATATGCAATCTGTAATTAATATTATCAGTTGTTTCAGCTTTGTCTGTATGAAGTACTCCGTTAGCGGGACAAGTTATTTTAAAGCTTGAACCTGAGAGAGCGGTTTTTGTAGGACTGTTTAATTTTATATCAAAATATTTCTCATACGACCTTACACTAACTATTTTAATATCGTTTTCTTCCTCAATTTTTACCTCTGACGAGATATTTACACTTTCGGGAAGAGTTGTTTTATCATCAGGATCTTTTGCTACATAATGTAAAATATATGAGCTTCCTTTTTCAAGATTATCAACAGTTATTTCGTTGGGTCCTTGTGACATTTCAAATTTTTTGTTATTTCCTATTATTTCATCAACTGTTACTTCAGAAACTAGTTTTATATCATTGTTTTTTTCAAGAAGATAATAGAAACTTCCAGGTGAATCTGATATATATGTCAAACTAGCGGAAGTGTCGCTTTTTCTTGTTGTTTCAACAGAAGAAATATAAGGACAGTCGATTTTCACCTCAAAATCTTTGTCTAAGCGTATTCCGTTAGGGAGGGTTACTTCTATATTATACTTATTGTCTTTATAAGCGGTTGTTGATATTTCATAATGCATATTATCTTGAGTTGAAACTCCCATTATTGTCATATCTTTTCCACCGCCCGTACAGATAATGGAAAAAGCGTCTTTATCAAGGGCTTTATCAGTAGCCCTATTTAACACAAGTGTTACTTTTGTGTTTCCGCTGCTTTTTACGGACTCAATTTTATATTCCTCGAGCGGCGGTTCAGCTTCTATAGGAAAAATATGTGAGTTGTCGAGTGCTTTTTTAAGTATTTCCGAAGCGTCATTAAATGTAATTTCGGAATTACCTGTTACTTTAGCGGCTTTTTTCTGCTCATCGGTAAATTCAACTGATTTAAGTACGTTTCCCACAACACAAGCGGCGTCATACGCTGTTACATAACCGTCATTATTAATGTCGCCGTATTTGTTGGCGTATATACTTAGAGAGTTGAAAGGCAATAAACAAAATGATAAAGATAAGATAAATATTTTTTTATTTATTTTCATAAAATACCTCCTTTTTGACTGATTATAACTTAATCGCATTTTAATGGCAATAGCATATTAGTATTTTTTTTTATGTTTGTTTTGTAAATTATATGCAGATAATAAATGATATAATATAGTAAATAAAAATATACAAATAACGCTCTCAAAAGTTTAATTACCACTTAATTACAGGAAACGTTTTATTACGCGGAAATTAAGCTTTTGGGAGCAAAAAGATTTTTATTTTTAAGTATTGTAAGATTTTATATTTTTTGATATTGTGCTTATTAATAATGGAATGTCTACAGGTTTTGTCAAATGCTCGTTTATACCACTTTTTATTGATGTTTGTTTATCGCTCTCAAAGGCGTTTGCTGACAAAGCTATAATTGGTATATTGGAAAGTTTAGGGTTGTCAAGCTTACGAATTTCTCTCGCGGCTTGTTGTCCATCCATAACAGGCATTTGAACATCTGTTAATACTAAGGCATAATAACCAGGTTTAGAATTTTTTACTTTTTCAACGGCGATTTGCCCGTTTGTGGCTGTTTCTATAATAAAACCAAACTCACTCAATATCTCAGTTTCAAGTTCCAAATTTATTTCGTTATCCTCTACCAGTAAAATTCTTTTATTTGAGAAATTATTTGGAGTATCGTTTATATCGGAAGAAAGCGAAGATGGTTTTCTTTGTATACGAAGACAAATAGTAACAATAAATGTACTGCCTTTTCCGGAAACGCTACGTACTTTTATATTTCCATTCATCATTTCCACGAAATTTTTTACAATCGTAAGACCAAGGCCAGAACCATGTATACCGCTTAATGTGGTATTTTTTTCACGCTCAAACGGTTCAAAAATATGCTCTAAAAAATCTTTGCTTATTCCTATACCGGTGTCCTCAATTATAAATTTATATGTCGCGCTGTTGTTTGAGAACTTTTCTATCTCCTGAACTGTTATATTAACTTTGCCGCCTATATTTGTGTAAGTTACGGCGTTTTCGGAAATGTATAGGATTATTTTTTTTAATTTGTCGCAATCACCGTATACATCGTAATGTATCAAATCATCCAAATCCATGGTAAAATTTAATTCTTTTTTATCTATAACAGGTAAAAGAGTTTTATGTATTTCATCCATAATATCACGTAAATTACACTCAGCTTCTTTAACATGTATGTTTTTGGATTCTGTCCATGAAATTTCCAATACTTTCTCAATAAGCTCTAAAAGCTTTTTGCTTGAATACTCTATTTTATTAAGATAATTTTCAACCGCTGTTTTATCAAGAATATGTTTTTTAGCGAGAGCCGAAAAACCGAAGATAGCGTTTAACGGAGTTCTTATATCATGTGACATATTTGAGAGAAAAGTATTTTTAGCGATGATTGCTAAATTTGCGTTGTTTAACGCTTCCTCTAAAATTTGTTTTTGCTCCATTTCACGGCGAATTTCCTCATCGACGCGACTGTATCCCAAAACAATTTGAGAAACATGTTTTTTATTGCCCACATTTACGATTCGAAGCTGTAAATATTGAGTTTCTCCGGCGTTAATAACACGATAATTTATATAGTAGGTTTTTTCACAGGATAATTTTTTACGAATGTAATTTATGTCAGTGAATTTTGAAAGCATTTTTTTATCTTCAGGATGAACCCACATATCGATATAATCGGCTATATATCCTTTGAACCCACGTAACTGAAAAATTTCCTCGAATTGATAGACTGTTCGGCTGCTCAGACGATATGATAAAATTTTATCGGCATCTAAATCAGCGTAGAGAATTGACTCATAGTTTATACTAAGCCCCTCTATAACCTCAAGGCGATGCAAGTGTTCCTGAGTAATTAATTTTTTTTCTTTCTTAAATTGGTTAATTTGACTTTGCAATATATTTGTGAGTTTTTCCTCATTAGCTTTTTCCTCTATATGGCGCTTATATTTTTCTGTCGCGTCGCCCAAAAATACATAAAAAATGTCCCCAGCGGTCTCTGTGTGAATAAAGTGTCCATAGTTCTCAATCCAGCGGATTTCCTCATTTTTACAAATAATTCTGTACTCAACGTAATTTAAATTATATTGGCTTTTAGTTATTTGTTCTTTAATACTTAGTTCTACTTTTTCTAATTCATCAGGGTGAACAATACCTTTAAAAGAATTTTTTGTGAATTCTAGGAATTCTTTTAAATTGTCGCAATTAAAAATACGGACCAAAGCTTTATTAGCGTAAATAATATTTTTGTTATTGTCAGCGTGATATATTAAAAATCCTCCTGGCATTTCATCCATGAATTTTATTACCTCATACGCTCTGCGTGTATTTTCCGCTTCAGGTAAATTTTCATCGAAATTTTCAATATCAATATTATTATTGTTAGATATAAGAAGACTCAACATATATTCAATTAAATTATGCGCTGTTTTTTGTTTTTCCATATATATCCTCCCCCCAACTATATCAAATGAATTATATCACAAAAACGTTTGTTTGTCATTATTTATTTTATTGTTTGCCGTGAAAACATTAAATAAAAACGAGGAATTTAGATTAATAAGGCGTTATTAAATTTTTATTATGTTATTGAAAAAGGAAATAGGTTTTATTTTTTTGAGTAACGCCTGAATTTTGTATAAGTTTATACCTGTTTTATTTTTAAATTGTGATGAAAGGCGATAGCTATCGCAATATCCGGTTTCTAAGGTTATTTCCATAATTGTTTTGTCTGTTTTAATTAGGGAGTATCTGAAAACTATCATAAGCTATCAGTTATATAAGCGAAATATCCAAAAAATTATTAAAAAATAAACGAAAACTGTTCAATAAAACAGAAAAGCCTTTCTGTTTTATTTTTTATAATTTTTCGCGCGTATTTTAGTTTTCAGATACGCTCTAAGTAATTTTTTAATATTTTTTATACGTATATTACTTAAATATTCTTAAAATGACATACCAAGATGTGAGCTAAATAATTTAGAAAAATAAGAAAAGGAAAAGGGGGTTTTTTGCGATAGTCTCAAGAGAAATATTTTATAATAATATAGTTTATGTCATAGTACTTTACGGCCATTTCCATAAAATTAATATTTTTTTAATTTATAATTCATATTTAATTTACAAATACAATGTATAATAAATATATAACATAAACTTAAGAAAAAAGCGATGTAAAGTATACATAGTATAAGAATTTATAAAAATCAAGGGAGGTATACAATATGGCTAACACTATTTTATTACCATTTTTTAATACGGAAAGTTTATCATTAAATTTATCAAAAACGCAGCGAGCTGTTATTGGAATATTGGAAAAATATGCTTTTGACTTAAGTAAAGTGAATGAAAGCGATATAAATGATTTTATAGAGTATTTAAGTGAAAATTCCAGAAGAATAAATAATTTATTAAGAGAGAATAGAAAATTGTCAGAAAAAGTACAGACACGTTTAGATGTGTACTCGTTTTATAAAAAATCTTTTTCAAGGACACAGATGAGATTATATAATGATTATATTTCATTAAAAAACGAGGAAAAAGATATGATAAAAAACAGTTTATCTTTAATGTATAATAAAAAATCAATAAGTTGTCTTTCTAATTTAATACTTGATGACACAATAAATTATAAGGATTTCGCTAAACAACTAACTTCTATTTTATTAGAGCAAAGTAAAGTTATAAAATCTCTTAATAAAATTACTTCGAAAGCTTCTAAATTTTTAAAATCATTTCGCTAATTTCTTCGTGATTTTCTCTACGCTTTCGGCATTTATTTCACAGACATCTTTCGTGAGATAGAGCAGTGAAAACACGCGGTTATTAGGAACGTCCGGATTTCGCGAAGCGGAAGCGCTAACCAACGGTGCGTTGCTCCTATAAAATATTTTTTTGTTTTTATGTTATTTTATCCAGTATTTAAAGAAAATTTGGAGTTAAAAGGATTTTTATACGACAAATTTGATTTTTTCAAGTTATTTGACTATAAAGCTGAAAGGCTGGGATAGGAGGCTAAAAAATATAGCCTCCTATTTGATGTATATTTCATAGGAGGCTTTTGCGATATCGCATTTAATTTAATGTAATTTATTTTATGTTTTTTGTTATGCTTGGAAAGACAGAGTTTTCAATTATTTATTGTTTCGGAGTCTCTTATGGCTTTTCTTACAGGTAAAATAAAAGTAGGTGAAACTGAGAGTTCATCTATACCATAGGAGAGAAAAGTTTCGGTAAGAGAAGTGTCAGCTCCTAATTCTCCGCATATTCCAGCCCATATTCCCGCTTTATGCGCATTTTCAATAACTGTTTTAATTGAGCGGAGTACAGCCGGATGGTGAGTGTCATTTATGTTTTCGAGTTTTGGGTTTTGCCTGTCAACCGCCAATGTATATTGTGTAAGGTCGTTTGTTCCTATGCTGAAGAAATCTACTTCTTGAGCGAGCTCATCGCTCATGATAACAGCCGCGGGCGTTTCAATCATAATACCTTGCTCTATATTATCATTAAAATCAATTCCCTCTGTTTTTAATTCCTCCATAATATTTTTTACTATTTCTTTAATTTGTTTTACCTCATTAACGGAAATAATCATAGGATACATTATGGAAATATTGCCAAAAGCGCTTGCCCTTAACAAAGCTCTGAGCTGAGTCTTGAAAATATTTTGCTGAGAAAGGCAAATTCTAATCGCTCTATATCCCATAGCAGGGTTATCCTCATGTCCAAGATTAAAATAATCGACTTGTTTATCAGCCCCTATATCCAGTGTTCTTATAATGACTTTTTTGCTTCCCATTGTTTCAGCGACTTTTTTGTACGCGCTAAACTGTTCTTCTTCGGTAGGAAAGTCTTTAGAGCCCAAATATAGAAATTCACTTCTGAAAAGACCTATTCCCTCAGCGTCATTCTCCAAAACGCTGGTAAGGTCTGAGGGTTTTCCGATATTCGCGAATAAATTAACCTTTTTCCCATTTTTGGTAATGGTGTCTTTTCCTTTCAATTCTTTAAGCAATTCTCTTTTTTCAAGGTCATCTTTTTGAATTTTTAAATATTTATCAAGGGTTTTTTCGTCAGGCTCAATAATTAAATTTCCGCTATATCCATCAACGACAGCGAGTTTTCCATTCCATTTTGTATTTATTTTAATGCCGATAAGAGCTGGAATGTTCATCGTTCTTGCTAAAATCGCGGTATGTGAGTTTGATGAGCCGAGTTCTGTCACAAAAGCGAGCAATTTATCTTTATCCAACTGTATAGTTTCACTTGGCGCCAAATCCTCAGCGACAATAATAGACGGTTCTTTAAGTAACACAGCGGAGTCTTCTCCAGTGAGCTTTGAGATAACTCTTTCAGAAATATCTTTCATATCGGACGCTCTCGCTTTAAAGTATTCGTCTTCCATGTTAGCAAACATTTCCGAAAGATCATCACCTGTTTTAGCTACAGCGTATTCGGCATTTACAAGCTGGTTTTTAATTTTATCTATAATAGCGTCGTTAAAATCATCATCATCAAGCATCATAGAGTGAACCTCAAAAATCGCCGCGTTATCCTCGCCAACTTCTTTTAGAGCTTTGTCATAAAGTACGCTGAGTTCCTGAGAAGCTTTTTCCTTAGCTTCCTCAAACCGAGCTATCTCAGCCTCAATGTTATCAATTTTGCTTCTTCTTACCTGACGCTGGTTTTTAGAGTTAAACAAAATTTTTCCTATAGCTATACCTCTAAATATAGATTTGCCACTGAAATTTTCCATTACAATCACCCTTTCGGTTTAAGCTTATACCAATCTCATTTAAGAAAATGGATATAATATATACATAACATAGAAAACAAAAAAATTATTTTACTTAAAATTTACTGAAACGCAAGCGATTTTTTTATACTCTTGGTGTTTATTTTAACGTGAGTTCGATGAGAAATAACAGTAAAATCAGCGAAACGTAGTTTTGCACAACGGTTTTTGTCAAACTTTTTTCAAAAAGTTTGTGGAGTTTGAGGTGAAACTTCAAGGTTTTTAATGTTTCAAGAGCATTTTTGGAGGTTTGGAACCTTTTTGCGATAGAAAAAGGTTCCATTAATCATAAATTTTCATCGAACTCACGTTATTTTACAAATACCTTTCGCCGAAATTTTGCCGCTACCGCGCTCATAAAATATTTTTTTGTTTTTGTATCTCTTTTATCCACTTTTTAATGAGCGATTAGCATTACAAGTTAGTTTTGAAAAATTCTTCTATTTTAGCCGCGGCTTCTGCCTCATCGTCTCCAGTTACCTCAATTGTTATTTCGTTTCCTTGTTTTACCCCGAGAGACATAACTGACATAAGTTTAGTAGCGTCCGCTTCTTTGCCGTTAGCCTTAATAATAATTTTAGAAGATACGGTTTTAGCCGTTTTCGCGAGAAGTCCGGCTGGTCTCGCGTGAATTCCTATTTCATCAGTAATAACATAATTAAATTTAATCATTTTAATTTCCTCCTTAATAATAATTATTTGATTGAAATGATTTTAGTATTAATATTTCCATTATCATTTGTAATAACATTAATTTCTGAAAAATCATCAGAATTGGTGACTATAACAGGCGTAACGGTTCTGTATCCCGCTTTAGAGACGCCATCGAGGTCAACGTTTACAAGAAGATCGCCTTTTTTTATTTTTTGCCCGTTTTCTACTTTAACGTCATAATATTTTCCGTTTAGCTGCACGGTATCGATACCTACATGTATAAGAAGCTCAACACCGCTGTTTGATATAAGACCTAAAGCGTGTTTTGTATCATAAACCATCTGAACCTCACCGTCAAAAGGGGCAAAGACTTTTCCGTCAGTCGGTTCAATAGCCGCACCGCCGCCAAGCATTCCCTCAGAAAATACTCCGTCGTCAACGCCGGAAAGTTCTATAACTTTACCTGTCATAGGAGCGAATATATCTGTTTGTACCTCTTTTTTAACGTTTTCGTTTTTTTCCCGCGCGATGGAAGAAACATCAACAGGCATATCGCTTTCGGGGCTCATAAGATAGTCCTCAAGATTAGATTTAATTACGGTAACTCTTGGGCCGTAAATTACTTGTACGCCGTTTCCTTTATGAATAACGCCTGAAGCCCCGGAGGCTTTTAAATCAGATTCATTGACAAGCTTTGGCTCATAAACAGTAATACGAAGTCTTGTGGCGCAACAGTCAACATCGCTTATATTTTTTTTGCCTCCAAGCCCTTGTACAATAAGAGCTGATAGGGAATCTGCCGTGTTCACGCTGTCACCGTTATTTTTTGTGTTTTTAGCCGCGTTGACATCGGCTCGGGTATAAAGTTTTGTTTCCTCATTATCAGCCTCACGACCAGGAGTTCTCAAATTTAATTTAGAAATAAGAACAGAAAACAGTAAATAGTATACAACGAAATAAACCAAACCAACAATTATTATCCATATCCAATTTGTCTTTTCATTTCCGGGCAAAACCCCAAAGAGGAAAAGGTCAATAATACCTCCAGAGAAAGTCATTCCTACGCCGACATTAAATATATGCATAAACATATACGCCGCGCCAGCCAGCACACAATGAATACCATATAACAGGGGTGCCACAAAGAGGAAAGTAAACTCAAGCGGCTCGGTAATACCTGTAAGCATTGATGTAAGGGCGGCCGATAAGAGAAGAGTGCCTACTACTTTTCTTTTCTCAGATCTCGCGCATTTATACATAGCGAGAGCGGCTCCGGGAAGTCCAAAAATCATAAGAGGAAATTTTCCGGACATAAACCTTGTAGCTGAAACCGCAAATTCTGTACAATTTGGGTCAGCTAATTGAGCGAAAAATATATTTTGAGCGCCTTGAATTATTTGTCCGTTTATCTCCATTGTACCGCCCACGGCTGTCTGCCAGAAAGGAAGGTAGAATACGTGATGCAAGCCAAAAGGAATAAGGAGCCTTTCCATAAACCCATAGAGCAATGTGCCGGAGTAACCGGACCGCATAACAAGCGCTCCGATTTTAGCTATACCTATGCCGACATAAGGCCAAAGAAAATACATTAATATTCCAATAATAACATAAACCACTGAGCCTATAATCGGCACAAATCTCGTTCCCCCAAAAAATGAGAGAACCTGAGGAAGCTCAATTTTATAAAACCTATTATGGAGAGCCGCAATACCAAGACCGACTATAATACCGCCGAATACGCCCATATTAAGCGTGGTAATGCCAAGAATATCTCCATATGAGTTGGCGGCGAGAACACCGCTTGACACGAGATTTTCACATGATTCCACGACAGTAGCGCCTTTACCTCCGATAAGTAGCATCGAGCTTATGGAAGTGTGCATAATAATAAACGCGATAACAGCCGCTAACGCGGCTACTTCTTTTTCCTTCTTAGCCATACCGATAGCGACACCTACGGCGAATATAAGGGGAAGATTTTCAAATACCGAATTACCAGCTGAGCTCATAACGGAAAGAATAGCGTATATAACCGTTCCGGGGCCCATTATTCCCATAAGATTATATGTTTCGAGCGTTGTGATATTGGTAAAAGAGCTGCCCAAACCCAATAAAAGTCCGGCGACGGGCAAAAGGGCTATAGGAAGCATAAATGAACGACCTACACGCTGTAAAATTCCAAATATTTTATCTTTCATAACTCAAACCTCCTTAAAAATATTTGACTATAAATTATTTTTATATAGGAACTATCTGAAAACCTTAAAACAAATATATTTTGAGTTTTTATATTGTTAGTTCTCAAACAGCTCATAAAATATGTTTGGAAAGTTTATCACATCTTTTTTCAGACATGATTTATTTAATAACTATAAAATTAGTCAAGGTTTAACTATTTTTAGATATTCTTCTCAAATGTACAGTAAGAAACATCATTTCTTCCTCGCTGATTTTTTTATTATATTTAGCTGAAATATAACCTCTTATTTTAACCGCGCATTCGTAATCATGATTATATCTTTCTTTTATCATATTTTGAAGCATGGTATCGTCATCGGCGACAATTTTATTTTTAAACAATCTTTGCCCAAAAAATTTCATATGGGTTATAAATCTGCTGTAATTTAAAGTTTCTGTATTTAATTCCATATTATAATATTTATTTACGATTTCAACTACAGATTGTATCATTTCCGTAATATATACCATATCATTCATGTTAGTATCTAAAGCCGCATTGACAATATGCAGCGCTATGAAACCGGCTTCGTCATCTGATAGTTTTACGGAAAGCTTTTCATTTATAAGTTCCGCCGCTTTTTTTCCTATGCCGTACTCTATGGGGTAAAAATTCTGTATTTCTGAGAGAAGAGCGTTTTTATACTCAAGAGCTTTGTTTTTTCTTTCAATAGCGAAGCAAATATGATCAGTAAGTGTTATATTTATATTTTTATTAAGTTTTTTTCCGAGGGTACATTCGGCCAAGTCTATTATCTCGCCGCATACTTCCACATACTCGATAGGTATTTCACTAAAGAGCCGCTGCAATTTATTAGACTCAAGCTTATCAGCGACCTTATATATTTTTTCTATTTTATCTTCTGGAATAACCGAACCAATTTGTTTTTTAAATCCTATTCCCAGCCCCCTTAAAATTATTTCATTACCATTGCTGTCAACTGAGCATACAATATTGTTATTGACAACTTTCGTTATTTTAAACATATCATCACCTCTAATTATGAAATAAATAAAAAAAGGCCATTTCGCAAACAAAAAAAACTTCGCGAAAATGGTCTTGCCCTCTTGATAGGTCACAATCCAATAACAATATTAAATATTAACCGCTATTTATTTATATACACATTATACAGCGGTTAATATTTTTTGTCAATATACTAAGTTAAAATTGTATGATTTTATAAAATTATTACGTAAAATTTAAGCATATCGCACAATTATTTTGAGGCGCTTTTATTGAGAGTTATATAATGTCAATACTATATTGAAGCAGTTGTTTATATTTAATAAATGGGGTAAAAAAAAATAGAAGACAATTATTTTGCCTCCTATTTTTTATATAATCCAGCCATAATTAAATTGAGATTATTATTTATAGCAATTTTTTACTGGTTCGCTATAATTAAAATTAAACTTTAATTTACTGTTACTGTGGATGTGGTTTTAGTTCTTGTCTCCACAGCCATTCCATTTATTGTAGCCTGATACTCATATACTACATAATAAGAGCCTTTCGGCACGGATATAGTTTTTTCTAAGGCTAAATCATCATTAGAGGAAGATTTTACTATTGAATCATAAAATTTACCGTCTTTGTATATATCAGCCATAATTCTCGTACCGGCGTCATAAACACTGATATCTGAGGATAAATGTAATGAGCCAGGGCTTTTTGAAGTTATTACGCCGGAGTAGCAAATAATATAGTAACTAGCGTGAGGTTCCGCCGACTCATTAGTATTGTTATTATTAATATTATTGATAATGTCCGCGTCAGCGAAGATTAAATTAACGGAAGCTGTCATAATTATAGCGGCTACACAGATAAAGCTTATTGACTTTGCTAATAAATTTTTCATTTCACATTCTCCTTAATTTCTATATTTTTCATGATTTTTATTGACTCATCCTCTGAAAACTTGCCGGTGACGCAATATATTTTATTATTAACAGACCATTCAATAAGAGACCACTCATTATTTTTAAAATAATAAAAGGCTGTGTTATTGAAATCGTATTTATAATAATTATTTTCAGTTTTTTCAATAGAAATATCAAAATCATCACTTATGGGATAAATTTTGTATTTTATATCATATTTATCATTAAGATATAAAATAGTTATTTTATTGTCGGATGACAATTTTATTGAATTCAATTTAGAATTTTCAGGAACATAGTCAAGAACAGGAATATATGTATTTGTATATTCTTCTAAATCAGATATTGACTCAAAATTAATAAATCCATCCTCATTAACGCTGTAATTTTTTTCCGCTTTTAGATTTAAAATATCAGACGTCCATTTTAATATAGGCTTGAGGATGTTGATATCAGCTATAACAGAGAGAAGATTGATACAAAGGAAAACTAAGATTATTCCAAAAATGATTGATAATTTCTTTTTAGGAGATTTAAATTTATTTTCGGAAAGTTTAAGTTTAGTATCAGGGTTATCAATTTTTGGAAGGTAATTTTTCTCAAAATCTTCCCATGCCTTTTCTGATGAAAATGAATTTCGGTTAGGAGCAATTTCGTTTAATTCGAGCATAATTTCGTCAATTCTGTTAAGCTGAGCGTAATTAATATTTGAATCAAGTATTAACATAAGTTCTTTCTCAAGGGCAGCCACCTCCTTTTTTTGTATATCGAAATTATCACCTCCATTTTTCTTATTTTCAGGAAGTTTTTCCATAACAAGTGATACCTCCTATCTGTTTTTGATTTAAATGACAAGATTTGTCACTTTTTCTTGTAAAATTTTTTCAATTTTTTGTTTATTCTTGTACCAGTTGTTGTTACAGCGGTATAACTCATACCAAGTTTTTCCGCTATTTCTTTGTTTGAGAGTTCATTAATGTATTTATATTTTATAAACTCAATTTCCTTTTCCGTTAATATGTTTTTTAATTTGTCAATAAAATCCGTATTTTTTAATTCATCAAAATATGTATCGGTTACAAAATTTTTCTCAATAAAATTACTTATTTTGCTGTCGAATAAATCAAATATTTCTATTTTTACAAGCGAGTTATTAATTTTAATTTTTTTTGAGCGAGTCACTTCTTTTATTTTAAAGTTAAGAGTTTTACACAACCAAGCCACTTGATTAGGATGATTATATAAAACTGAGACTTTAGACGAGGCGATTAGAAATGTTTCCTGTAAGATCTCCATCGCGAGTTCTTTATTATGGGTTGTACGCAGAGCGATATTGTATAAATAATTACTGTAATTGATATATAGATTTTTTATAAACGCACGTTCTTCACGATTCAAAATACCACCTCTGTTTTTGGAAATATTTGTAATTAAATTATAGAATAAAATATTTTATTGTGCAATATTTTAATAATTAAGTATGTTTATTTTTTGAGTTTTTAAAATATTCAAATAAATTATCCAAAGTATTTTTCAATAATTTATATTCATTTTCATTTAACGAGCTGATTTTATAGTCGTTGCTGAGGATAATGTTTTGTCTGTTGGCCTTTATAATATCACTTGCTAAAATATCCAAATTCACATTTAAAACATCAGCGATTTTGAAAAACATTTCAAGTTTTGGGGTTTTCTTGCCGCATTCAATAGCGCTTATATAATTACTGCTTACATTTAATTTATTAGCCAATTCTTCTTGCGTTAAACCTAATTTTTTTCTTGCTTGTTTTATATTTAAACCAAGTTGTATTTTGTCCATTGTTATCACCATGTATAATACTAATTGAGTTAATTATAACTACTTGTATAAATATTTTGAACAAACCAATAGTATTATATAACACTAATAGATGTATAATTGTTAAAAAAATTTTCCGTTTATTGTAATTTTTAGATGAATTTTGATAAAAAAAGACTTAAAAACAGTTTTTAAGTATAAAATTGTATTAAGGAAATACCGTATAATTATATAAAACAGGTTTGTGATTTATGTTAGAGCGTATTTTAGTTTTCAGAAATGATAAATATGGTATATTTTATTTTTTTTATATTTCGTAGACTGTATTTAAAAATTTTATAGCGGCTCTTAAAATTCTATAAATGACACTTTCTTAAAAGTATGAATTATTTCTTAAATAAAAAAATTGTAATTTTATATATTTAATGGTATAATAAAATAAAAAAATTTATAATATTACTATGAAAGTAGGGTAAAAATGCTGTTTAATTCTATAATATTTTTAATTTTTTTCGCTGTGACACTTGTTTTTTATTATATATTTCCTTTTAAAATAAAATGGATGCTTTTATTAATCGCGAGCTGCGTTTTTTATATGTGGTGGCGTCCTGAATTTATTATTCTAATATTGATTTCATCATTTATAAATTATTTTTTATCAGGCTGCATAAACGTATCAGACAGCAATAAGTTTAGAAAATTCTTTCTTATTTTAAATTTGTTATCAAATTTTGGAATACTTTTTGTTTTTAAATACGCTGTTTTTGTAAACAAAAGTTTTATGGAATTATATGAATATTTAGGTAAAGAATATCCTATAAGTGATTTTGATATAATTTTGCCTATGGGGATATCATTTTTTACATTTCAAGCGGCGGGATATACTATTGATGTTTACAAAAGAAGAATAAAACCGGAATTGAACTTTTTTAAATTTATGCTATATCTTATGTTTTTTCCTCAGCTTGTGGCGGGGCCTATTGAGAGAGCAGAAAATCTTATGGGGCAGCTTTTTTCCAGGCATAAATTTAACAGCGTAAATATCTCAATAGGTATTAAATTTATGATTATGGGATATTTTAAAAAGGTTGTTATTGCCGATAGGGCGGCCATACTTGTGGATACAGTATATAATTCAACCGAGGATTTCGGAGGAATTGCTATAATAATAGCCACACTATTTTTTACTTTTCAAATTTATTGTGATTTCAGCGGATATTCTGATATTGCTATAGGCTGCGCTAAAACATTCGGCATAGATTTAATGAAAAATTTCAATAGACCTTATTTTTCAGTCAGTATTAAAGATTTTTGGAGAAACTGGCATATTTCTTTATCAAGCTGGCTGAAAGATTATGTGTATATCCCTATGGGAGGAAGCAGATGTATATTAATAAGAAAATATTTTAATCTTATGGTTACATTTTTATTAAGCGGACTTTGGCACGGAGCAAACTGGACTTTTGTTTTATGGGGAGGATTACATGGGTTTTACCAGGTTATAGGGGATTTAAAAAATAAAATTTTTAAAACTGATAGACCACAATTTTTTTTGCTGACATTTTTTAGAATTATTATAACTTTTACGCTTGTCTCATTTGCTTGGATTTTCTTTAGAGCTAATACTATTTCGGACGCGTTTTATATTATAAAAAATATTTCCTCAGATTTTAACAATGTAACAAACGCGCAGTATATGTACGAGCTTTTGAACAGTATGGGATTGTCAATATATGAGATTTTAATTTGTTTATGCTCAATTTTGTTCTTAATAATGGTTGAGCTTTTTGAAAGGAAAACGGTGATTCATTATAAACTCAATTCTATACCGTTTATCCTTAGATTTATTTTTTATTATGTTGTTGTTATAGCGATTTTAGCTTTGGGGGTGTTTGGAAATGACAAACAATTTATCTACTTCCAGTTCTGACGAGAAACCGATAAAGACAGTAATTTTTTATATTTTAAAGGGCTTTCTTTTTATTATTTGTCTGATTCCCGTGATATATGGAATTGGTAAGGAGTATTCCTCAGCAAGTACTGAAAACTTAATTAATACTTATAATGAAAAAAGATGGGCGGAATTTTATGAGCTTGAGAAAAATTCTATTGATATGGTCTTTCTTGGTTCTTCTCATTCATATTGTACATTTGACCCTGATATTTTTGATAACGCTTTGAATATTTCAAGTTATCAAATGGGCATGCCGCTACAACATCCGGATTCCACTTATTTTACGCTACTTGAGGTTTTAAATTATCAGAAACCTAAAGTGGCGGTTGTAGAGGTATATTGGGATATGTTGGATGATGAGTTTGAGCTTAAGCAAGCGGGAATGCTTTTTCAGGTGCTTAAAAATAAAGAACTTGAAAATAATTATATAAAAGAAGTTTTTCCTATAGGTGAGAAAATCAAATATTATGTAAATATACTTAAATATCAGCAAGACTATTTCGCGTTTAAAAATAAAAACTTAAAAGATGATATAAAAGAAAAATTTGGTGTTTTGGATAAAGTTACGGAAAAACAACAGGGAAAAGAAGAATACCGCTCAAAAGGATATACTTTCTGTAATTATAATATGCTTCCAGGCGAGTTTGATAAAACAAATCAGTTTAGAAAATTTGATGGTAAAAATTGGACGTTTACGAGTTCTCAAAAAAAATATTTACAAAAAATTATTGATATTTGCAAGGAAAAAGAAATTGAGCTTATTTTTGTGACAGCTCCAATAGCTAATGTTTCTATGGGATATATCAAAAATTATGACATAGTACATTCTTCTGTGGAAAATCTCGCTAAAGAAAACAATATTCCGTACTTAGATTATAATATTGTTAATAAAGATGAAAATTTATTAAAACATGAAAATTTCCGTGATGACGCTCATTTAAATCATAGCGGTGTTGAGATTGTAGATAAACATTTTTTAACTTACCTTGAAAAAAACGGATTTACGAAAAAGTTCTGAAATTATATATTATGGTGAATAAATTCGATTGTCTTGTAAGATATTTAACAAATTTTAATAATTAAATATATGTTTTGATTAATAGGTATAAAAATCAGTTTAAGAGGAAAACTACTATATATGAAAATTATTTTACATTATAAATTTTTTGTTGCAATTAATTTATTTATATAGTATAATTAATTTATCATCTGCGGGGGTGCAATGGTTTCGACGGGGATTTTGAAGGCAAAGACAGCCATTCGCGGACGGCAACCGCGTTATTAAGCCGAAACTTTAAAAAATAAACGATAATTCTAATTTATCATACGCAGCCTAATTTAAGGCTGCCGTCGGCTTTTGGTTACTCGCTGCCAGAATGTCCGGCGTCGACTTTGCGAGGCACTTTCTTATCAAAGCTTTGAGATAAGAAAAGAATTATGAAGCTATCGTCTGTTTCAGCCTGTTGTTTGGCGGTTATAAGACGAGAATTATAAATAAACAACTGTGATGGGAGAAATCTTTGTTGACGGGTTTTCGGACAGGAGTTCGATTCTCCTCACCTCCATTTATCGCGCGCTTGTCAAACACTCTGAAATGGGTGTAGGCGAGCGTTTTTTTATTATATTGTTATTAGCGTATATAATTGTAATATATTCAGTATAGATGATTGATAAATATTATGGTTACTAAATTAAAAAAAGGATTTTCATTTATCGCCTTCATTTGTTTTTAAGTTTATTTATTGTTGAGTTTTATGTGGGCGGGTTATATTTAATCCTTATTTATATATATTATAAGTACATCTTGCCTTGCTTGACATTATAAATTTAAGATGATATAATAAAATATATTTAAAAAGGAACGTTTACATATAAAAAAGTTATTGATTTTTTACAAAATTTTATTTATTTTTTATTAGAGCGTATCTGAAAATTAAAATATGCACAAAAAATTATAAAAAATAAAACGAGACAGAAAGGCTTTTCTGGTTAATTGAACCGTTTTCGTTTATTTTTTAATAATTTTGTGGGTACTTCGCATATATAACTGATAACTTATGATAGTTTTCAGATACTCCATAACTTATGGAAATTTTTTGCTGATTTATAGTTGAATTTTAGTAAATAAATAAAATTATTACGATTTGAGAAGTTGAAAAAAATAGTGGATATTTTATTTTTTTGCTTAGAGTTATCTAAAAACTAAAATATATACAAAAAAACAAAATTCAATTAAACTCTTTTTATTTTGTTTTTACAATTTTTTTGATATTTTAGTTTTATGAGTCCATATAAGGTTTTTTAATAATTGCTGTTTTATACAATTTCAACAATAGATATAAAATATAAAGTTTTCAGACACGTTATAGTTTATTAGAATTTACGTTATTTTTATGAAAAGTTATATGGTTTCTAAGTTTTATTATTATATTTTATATCGATTGTGGCGTAGTATAAATATATGGTTTTAATATTTTATATTAAATATAGTATTTTGGTAAGAGATGAAAGAATATTTAAAATTTACTTGAATATAGAGAAAAAATATAATTTATTTTAAGGAAATATATTTATATATATAATACATATGCTTAGAAAAGGAGGCGTCGACAGGTAAATGTATAACAAAGAGGTTCTGTCAATCGTTTTAAAAAAGATTGTTGGTGAGAATATTGGCATTATTGTAATATTTGATGACGACGGAAAAATTATATATATGAATGAAACAGGGAAAAAGGAATTGGAGTATGATATTCAAGATACTGATATACAAACTTTATTTATGTCATTTTTTCCGGAAGATATGACTATTTCTGAGTTTATTAAGAGTTTAAGCGATAAAATTATTGAAACGGTTGTTTACAGGAAAAATAATACTTGCTTTAATGTTTTGGCGCGCGCGGGTAGGATTGATGAGGGTGTGTGTTTTAATTTTTTTTCTTTGATTAATATTCAGCATGAAACGTACGCTGTTAAGGAACTTGAAAAAGTTCAAAATACCATGAAAGACGCGACAAAATCAAGAGATCAGTTTGTGGCGAATATTACTCATGAACTGCGAACGCCTTTAAATGGCATCAAAGGTCATATAACAGAGCTTTTTAACAGTGAGGAACAGTCAGAGAAAAAAAGAAAAATGAATATTGTTTTGAAGTGCTGTGAAAATATGGAAAACATTGTTAATAATCTTCTCGATTTCTCAAAAATTGAGGCAGGGAAGTTTGATATAACAGAAAGTCCTTTTAACTTTAGAGACGCTATAAATCATGTTTTGGATACAAGTATAATTATAGCTAATGAGAAAGGTCTTAAAATGTCAGCTTCTGTAGCGCCGGAAATTCCTGATATTGTTATAGGAGACGAGCTTAGAATTATTCAAGTTTTAAATAACCTTGTCTCAAACGCCCTTAAATTTACTGCTATTGGTTATGTTAATATTGAGGTATATAAAACAAGGCTTCGCCATGGACGGATGGAACTTACTTTTTTTGTTGTTGATACGGGAGTAGGTATAGGAATGGAGGAAAGGGAAAAACTTTTTAAGAGTTTTTCTCAGGTGAACGGCTCCATTACAAGACGTTATGGGGGCACTGGGCTTGGACTTTTTGTCACAAAACAGTTAGTTGAGCTTATGCATGGTTCTATCAGCGTTGAGAGTGAGAAGGGGAAGGGCAGCACATTTACATTTACTATTGAGGTAGGAGTTGACGGCGATATAGAGGATGAAGTGGAAAAACCTGTTTTTTCAAGAGAGATATTAACGTCACATAATGAGAGTATAGATAAAATTTACATATTTAAAAGTGATGAAAATTTAAAAGAGCTAAAGAGTAATATTGAAAAACTGATGCTTTCTATTGAGATGGATAATTGGGAAAAAGCGGAAGTTTTTTCAGACAATATAAAAACGTTATTGAAAGGCGCGGGGAAAAGCGCTAAAAACAGTGTTTTTAAAATGCAAATGGCAATACGAAAAGAGAACTATGAGAAAAGTATTGAGTGTTTAGAACTTTTAAAAAATGAGCTTGATTTTTAATAAAATTTTAGAAGTATAAGAGATAGCGCTATAAGGAGAGTATATTATTTTGGCGTGGAGTATCATTAAACGCTATAATTTATCATAGTTATGATGAAATGAGAGTGTCTTGATAGACAGTTGATTTATTACAGGTTATCAGATTATTATCCTAAATCAATAGAATTAATATGTGTTTTATTTTTTGTACGGCGAAAAAGAAAAATTTTTGTAAGAAAGGTGACTGTAAAGAAGGGTGATTAAATGGAATTATGTGAAGATAAAAAGCCCATAATTTTAGTGGTGGACGATGTGGAGATTAATCTGGAAATGATTATCAATATGATTGAGAAAATGGGTTATATAGGAAGAGGGGCAAGCAATTTACAAGAAGTGATAGAAGAGATGGAAAAGGAGTTGCCTACTCTTATTCTCCTTGATATTATGATGCCGGAAATGGACGGTTATCAAATGTGCGAAATATTAAAGGCAAATCCTCGCACGCGAAAAATTCCTATTATTTTTGTTTCGGCGGCGAACGATTTTGATGATAGGTGGAAAGCATACAAGGTTGGAGCGGTGGATTTTATAAACAAACCTCTTGAGTATTATGAGGTTCTTATTCGTGTCAATATTCATGTTAAATTATATAGAATGCAGTGCCAGCTTGAGGAAAATAATCACAGAATAAATAAAATAATAGTTGAGCAAAGGCAAAAGCTTGAGGAAGAACAAAAAAGGTTTTTTATGGCTATCGCGAAAATCGCGCAGTCTAACAAATATGTATGTGATAAAAAACATATTGAGAATGTATGTGTAAACTCAAGACTTCTCGCTCAGGCGCTTAATTTTACTGACCGTTATGAGAATAAAATATCAGGGGATTTTGTTGATTCTATTGAAATAGCGTCATCTGTGCATGATATTGGCAAGCTGAATATAGCTCAAGAAATTTTGAGAAAACCAACGGCGCTGACTCCAGAGGAAAAAAAGATTATTTATAGTCATACAATAGAGGGGGAGGAAATTTTAAAAGCGGCTTATCCTGAACCAAATGTTAATCATTTAGTTCAAATGGTTTTCGATGTTGTACGGTATCATCATGAAAATTGGGACGGAAGCGGATACCCTGACGGACTTAAAGAAGACGAGATACCATTAGCCGCGAGAATTGTTAAGATTGTGGATAGTTATGATTGTTTTTTAGGACAGAGATGTTATAAAATGCCTTTATCGAGAGAAGAGGCTCTTGAGAAAATGCGTGAAAAATGCGGTATACGCTATGACCCATATTTATTAGATGTTTTTTTTAAAATCGAAAAACAGCTTAGAAATGAACAGTATTTTATTTAACATAACCTACCAAAAAGTTGATGTACATATATAAAATATTACAAATGGGAAAATTGGTTTTTTGCTGTAATAAAAATTTGCTAAAGGCGTAAATAAAGTTTTAAATTGGTTTGCGCAAGGCTTGAAATTCGCCTTTTTTGTAGAATTGATTTCTATACGCGAAGTTTAGGGCGGTGTTGACAAATTTCTCGAAAAGTTGTATAATTATGCTGTATTTTTGGAGGTGAGCGTCAAAATTAAAATAAGCGTGTGTGGCATTTTAATTTACTTAAACTATTTTTTAATATTTTAAACTGTTTTTCCGATATTTTAATTGAATACCTTTCAGATCCACTCTATATGAACCTGAAAGAGCCGAGTATATTTGTATAAACAGGGCACGCAGGGCTTGTTTAGCGAGAGTGTGAGAATTTTGCGCATATTTGAGAAAAAATTATTTTTGAAAGGAGTAATAATTTTGATAACGGATAAAGAATTTGAGCGTATTGTTTTTTATGTCAAAAGTAAATACGGTATAGATTTAAGCCAGAAAAAAGTTTTGGTTGGCGGAAGGCTTGAGAATTATTTAGTTCGCAACGGATATTCAAATTATGATGAATATATGGCGAAGGTTGAGTCAAATCCAACAGGTCCGGAAGCTAAAAATCTTATTAATGTACTTACGACAAACCATACATATTTTATGCGGGAAAGCATACATTTTGAATATCTTAAAAAAATTGTATTGCCGCAGATTAAAGCTAAAGCGTCGTCTGGAAAAGAAATCCGCATATGGTCCGCGGCGTCTTCTACCGGTGAGGAACCGTATACTCTCGCGATGATTTTGTTCGATTATTTTGGAATAGAGCACAAATTATGGGATACCAGAGTATTGGCTACGGATATATCAACAAGAGTGCTTGAACACGCTGCCAGAGGGATTTATTTAAGGGAACAAATTGAGCCGCTTCCGCCAAATTGGAAAAGACGGTTTTTTAAGAAGATAAATGAAAATGAATTCAGATTAGTGGATGAACTTAAAAAAGAGGTTATTTTCAGACAGTTTAATCTTATGGACAATTTTAAGTTTAAAAAACCCTTTCATGTTGTTTTTTTAAGAAATGTAATGATTTATTTTGAGGATGACACAAAATATAAATTAATTGAAAAAATATATAATTATATGGAACCGGGCGGATATTTGTTTATAGGAACTACGGAGAGTCTTGATAAACATAAAACGAAGTTTCAGTATGTAAAGCCTTCCATGTATAAGAAGTAGGAGGATATTATGAGAAAAATAAGAGTTCTTGTAGTAGAGGATTCATTGTTTTTTCGTAGAATGCTTGTAGAGGGTCTTAATTCGGATCCCAATATTGAGGTTATAGCGCAGGCGAAAGACCCTTATGAGGCGAGAGACGCTATTGTGAAATACAATCCGGATGTAATGACTCTTGACGTGGAGCTTCCAAGAATGAACGGAATTGAGTTTCTTAAAAAGCTGATGCCACAGCATCCGCTTCCTGTTTTGGTAATTAGCGCGCTTGACAATAAAGTATTTGACGCTCTTGAGGCAGGCGCTGTTGATTTTATAAATAAACCCGATGGCTCAACTGGAAACCGTCTTGAGGCGTTTTTAAAAAATGAGATGCCCGCGAAGGTTAAAATCGCTTCTACCGCTAAGGTAGGAAAGTATAAACAAGTTGAGATTGGTAATATAGGCGGCAAAATAAGCGACTCTAGTAAACAATGCGTTATCGCTATAGGCGCTTCTACGGGGGGAACCGAAGCTATTTATGAGGTTGTGCGTAAATTTCATAGAGATATTCCAGGAGTTGTCATTTGTCAGCATATGCCGCCGGGGTTTACTAAGATGTATGCCGAAAGGCTTAATAATCAATGTGAGGTTTCCGTAAAAGAAGCCAAAACGGGAGATAAGGTGTTACAGGGGCAGGTATTAATTGCTCCCGGAGACAAACATATGCGTATTGTCAAACTGGCAGGCGAGTATCAAGTGGAATGCAGAGGCATTGATAAAGTGAACGGGCATTGTCCGTC
>CAJTVH010000021.1:0-45536 GCA_910579745.1 uncultured Clostridia bacterium
GAAGGAGAGCGTAGTCGGAAGCCCGCGCCGACTTGACGGCAGCGCGGCGAAAATAATTTTTATCCGCAAAACTTGTTTATTTTTAGGTTGGATTGCTATAAATACGCCATAACTAAAAAAGGAACGGAAATAAATATTTTTTATTTCCGTTCCTTTCATTAATATAATTTTTTAATAACAGTGAACTTTCAAAGTATTGGTATTTCCCGCTATACCAATAGGAGTTCCTCCGACAATAACCACAATATCCCCAACCTTTACGCCTCCAAGTTTAAAAGTCTTAAAAGCGGCGGCGTTAAATAAATCCAAAGCTGAAGTAGTAATGTCCTCAAGTATATTTGGGTTACATCCCCATAAAAGATTAAGCTGACGTCGTACCTGTTCATCAGGTGTAAAAGCGTAAACCGGACACATAGGCCTGAATTTAGCTATCTGATTAACGGTAAAACCCGATTTTGAAACGGCTATAATACCCGCGGCGTTCAAATCGTTGGCGGTTGTACATGTGGCATGCCCTACGGCGTCCGTAATATTATCCGTAATAATTTTTTTCTGTCTTGAGAATTTTTTTGAGTAGTCTATAGAACTTTCTACTCTTAAAGCTATTTTTACCATGGTCTCAACAGCCTCGACAGGATAATTTCCTTTAGCTGTCTCACCAGAAAGCATAATAGCGTCCGTTCCGTCAAAAATAGCGTTCGCCACGTCGCTGGCCTCCGCTCTTGTGGGACGTGGATTGGTTATCATTGATTCAAGCATTTGTGTCGCCGTAATAACAAGCTTTCCATATTCCTTGCACTTTCTAATCATATTCTTTTGAATAACAGGAACTTCCTCAAGAGGTATTTCAACGCCTAAATCCCCTCTCGCTACCATAATACCGTCGGTAGCCTCAAGAATCTCGTCAAGATTTTCAACGCCTTCTCTATTTTCAATTTTAGAAATAATACGTATAGAAGAACCGCCGTTTTCCTCAAGTAACCTTCTTATTTGTTTAACATCGTCAGCCGAGCGTATAAAAGAAGCCGCGATATAATCAAAGCCCATTTTTATGCCAAATTTTATGTCTTCTATGTCTTTTTCCGATAAAGCCGGCAAACCAAGATGAATGTCAGGAATATTAACTCCTTTTCTCGATCCTAAAAAACCTGAGTTCTCAACTTCGCAAATTACATCGTTTCCCTTGATTTCTTTAACTTTAAGCTCAATAAGACCATCGTCAATAAGAACCGTTGAGCCGACCCTCAAATCCTTTGTAATATCAGCATAAGTAACGGAAACCCTTGTTTCATCCCCCTCACAGTCGTCTGTCGTAAGAATAAATTGACCGCCTTTTTTAAGCTCAACAGGCTCTGTTTTAAGGGTTTTCGTTCTGATTTCTGGTCCTTTTGTGTCTAAAATCAATGGAATCGGGAGATTAAGCTCCTCCCTTGCTTGTTTGATTTTATTAATTGTCTCTCCGTGAGACTCGTGGCTTCCGTGAGAAAAATTAATTCTGGCCGCATTCATTCCCGCTTTAAAAAGTTCTCTTATTTTTTCTGGTGAACTACTGGCAGGACCTATAGTCGCGACAATTTTTGTTTTACGCATAATCTTATACTCCTTTTTAGATAGCTAAAATTTTTAATATTTCATAAGATGTATTATCATACCCTCTTTTGTACGCGAGGGCCTCATCTAAATCCAAATCGTCATAGTGTCCGTCTCGGTATACCATAACTCGGTTTTTCTTTCCCTCGATAAGAGCCTTAACAGCATTATAACCCATCATTGATGCCCTCATTCTGTCAAGAGCCGTAGGTATGCCGCCTCTCTGAAGATGCCCTAAAATTGTCGCTCTCGTCTGAATCCCTGTAACCGACTCAATATGTTTAGCAAGCTCCTGACTGCCTCCTATACCCTCAGCGACAATAATAAGATTATGAGTTTTTCCCTGGCATCTGTTTTCAAGAATTTGTTTAACAACAGCGTCGTTGTCAATATCAGATTTTTCAGGAATAAGCACTTCCTCCGCCCCGCCCGTAATACCGCACCAGAGAGCGATAAATCCGGCGTTTCTTCCCATAACCTCAACAATACTGCATCTTTCGTGAGAGCATGATGTGTCTCTTATTTTGTTTATAGCGTCCATTCCGGTATTAACGGCCGTGTCAAACCCAATAGTATATTCTGTACAGTCGAGATCAAGGTCGATTGTTCCTGGAATACCCATAACGTTTACGTCAAATTTTTTAAGCGCCTGAGCCCCGTGTAAAGAACCGTCGCCCCCAATCACGATTAAAGCGTCAAGACCAAGAACCTTATAAATTCCCGCCGCTTTTTTCTGTCCCTCTTCCGTTGTCATTTCAGGACACCTGGCGGTTAATAAAGCGGTGCCGCCTCTATACATAATACTTGACACTGAAGAGGCGTCCATCTCCTTAAACTCTCCGTTTATAAGCCCCTCATAACCTCTTTTTATACCGACAACCTTAATATCGTTATGTATAGCTGTTCTAACTACGGCTCGAATAGCGGCATTCATACCAGGAGCGTCGCCTCCGCTTGTCAAAACGCCTATTTTTTTTATAGAATTCATAAAAACAGTACCTCCATTCACATTTTACCGTTATAAGCGAAAAATTATTTTTACTGATCAAAGATTATGAGTATTTCCATCTCACAAAAATACTCATAATCTACAATGTCAAACCGCCTTTGATTTCAGCGTAAATCTATACTCCTCGCTGAAATCATTAAGTAAGAGCCTGCCGCTTAAAAAACGCTGGACTTACTTAGATCTGTTAAAATCAAGTTTAATCATAAATTTACTTAATATAAATCGGTTTACTCCGTTTGTTTAATCACCTTCCGCCTAAAAACGATGAACGCTTTAAAATACAATAATTTCAAACGTCAATAAAGATTTGTAAGTACAAGTCTTTTTATAAAACTCTCACTCCTCAAAAACGGAAGACTTTTCCGAAACAATATCGTACATAAATTGTACAATTAAAATACGCTCTTCGTCAAGTTTTAAAAATAAAATAATATATTTTATTTTTAAGCTTTTTTTATAATAGTATACGTCAATTTCCAAAAAAAATCAGCACAAATAAATATACGATTTTTCTGCGCTTTATAAATTCCTCAAAACGCACAAAAAAACTCAAAACAAAATAACAATTTTATGGCAAAAAAACAAAAATAATAGATTTTTAACAGACTTTTAAATATCACCCTTTTAATACGACTGATTTCTCACCCAAAATATTTTTAAGTTCGCTCATAAAAGAGTCGTCTACAGAAATATAATTGGAACTTGTAAGAGTAAGTTTTTGTTTTTTCTTCTCGTCATATATGATTACGGGCGTTTTTCCTTTTCTTTTTTTCAAAATATCTATTATATTATTTGGAGTAAGCTCTGACTCTTTAGATATTTTAAGCCATAAAGTCCTGTTTTTATTTATAATATCGTCATACTCAGTAACGCTCTCGCAGATGACTTTTGTGGCTTGGTCCTCGGAAACGCTCGCGCGTCCGGAAATTAAAACGACGCTGTCCTCAAAAATCACGTCTGAATATTTTGAGTATGAATCAGGAAATAAAATAACCTCAATAATACCGTCCAAATCCTCAATACTTACAAAAGCCATAACCTTGTTATTTTTTGTGTACTTAATTGAGATTTCAGAAATAATACCGCCTATAACAACTCTCTGCCCATCGTACATTTGAGTATAGTCCGAAGAAAAATCAACACTTGTAAAAGTAATATATTTTTCGAGAATGTCTTTATACTCAAAAAGAGGATGCCCTGAGACATAAATTCCTAAAACAGCTTTTTCCTCAGAAAGAAGAAGTTTTTTAGGATACTCCTCAATATTTGGGAGCTCGTCTTTATAAACTTCCTCATCTTTTCTCTCTGTCATCTCAAAAAGAGATACTTGTCCCGCCATAGTTCTTTTTTTAACCTGTCCAAGACCGTTGTAAATTTGTTTATAAACACCAGCGTACTGGGATCTTTTCCCTCCCAAAGAATCAAAAGCTCCCGCTTTAATAAGACTTTCTATGGTTCTTGTGTTAAGCTCTCCCGAAAGCCTGTTTAAAAATTGTGTCATACTGATATAATTTCCGTTTTTCTCCCTCTCTAACACAAGAGCCTTAACATTTCCGGCACCGACGTTTTTGATCGCGGAAAGACTATACCTTATTTTTCCGCCGCTAACGCTGAAATTGTGAAAACTCTCATTAATATCCGGAGGTAAAAGCTGAATGCTCATTTTCCTGCAAGCGGCTATATACTCTGATATTTTATCAGGAAAACTCATAACGCTTGTCATAAGCGCCGCCATAAACTCAACAGGATAATATGTTCTTAAATAAGCCGTTTGATACGCCACTATGGCGTAGGCGGCCGCATGGGATTTATTAAAAGCGTATTTAGCGAAATCCGTCATCTCGTCGAATATTTTCTCTGCGGCTTCCCTTTCTATACCGTTTTTAATACACCCCGGCACATCGTCGCCAAGGCCCTCTATAAAATTTTTCCTCTCTCTTGCCATAACGTCCGTTTTCTTTTTGCTCATAGCTCTCCGCACAAGGTCGCTTCTGCCAAGACTATATCCCGCGAGCTCTCTTACAATCTGCATAACCTGTTCCTGATAAACTATACATCCATAAGTAGGCTCAAGTATTTTCTCAAGAGCTGGATGAGTATAAGTAATGGAATCCTTATTATTTTTTCCCTTTATATATTTAGGGATAAAATCCATAGGACCGGGACGATAAAGAGAAATCCCCGCTATAATATCCTCAAGGCTTGACGGCTGAAGCTCTCTCATAAATTGGCGCATACCTGGACTTTCAAGCTGAAAAACCCCGTCCGTTTTGCCGCTTGATATAAGCGCAAAAACATTTTTATCATCATAATCTATATTAGATACATCTATTTTTACCTTGTGATTTCTCTCAACCTCAATAATAGCGTTATGGATTACTGTAAGAGTTCTAAGGCCCAAAAAGTCCATTTTTAAAAGCCCAAGCTCCTCAAGAGTGGTCATAGTATACTGAGTTGTGATAACACCTTCGTTTGAGTTGAGGGGAACATAGTCCACAACGGGCCTGTCGCATATAACAACCCCCGCCGCGTGAGTTGATGCGTGACGCGGAAGCCCCTCAAGCCTCATTGACATATCAAGAAGATATTTAACTTTGGGAAAATTCTCATACTCCGATAAAAGTTCAGGATTCATCTCAAGAGCGTTTTTTATAGTTACTTTCCTGTTAAGCTCCATTGGAATCATTTTTGCGATTTTATCGACTTCCGAGTATGACATGGCTAAAGCACGTCCGACATCTCTTATGGCGTTTCTCGCCGCCATGGTTCCAAAAGTGACTATCTGGGCTACATGGTCGGCTCCGTATTTCCCAACCACATAATCGATAACCTCCTGCCGCCTCTCATAGCAAAAATCAATATCAATATCGGGCATACTTACTCTCTCAGGATTTAAAAATCTCTCAAAAATCAGATTATATTTTAAGGGGTCTATATCTGTTATTTTAAGTGAATACGCCACAATGCTCCCCGCGGCGGAACCTCTTCCCGGCCCTACCATAATACCGTTGTCTTTAGCGTATTTAATAAAATCCCAAACTATGAGAAAATAGTCAGTAAAACCCATACTCTCTATTGTGTTAAGCTCATAGTCAAGCCTCTTTCTAAGCTTGTCTGTCACGTTTTCATATCTTTCACAAAGTCCCCTCTCGCACAACTCCTTTAAATAATCAAAAGCGCTTTTACCGTCAGGAACATCAAAAACAGGAAGCTTATACTTATTAAACTCAAAAGAAACGTCGCACCTTTCAGCTATTTTTGTCGTATTATATAACGCCTCTTTAGCGTATGGAAAGATTGAGTACATTTCATCGGGAGATTTAAGATAAAACTCTGACCCCTCATATTTCATTCTGTTTTCATCATTTACTGTTTTATTTGTTTGTATGCAAATAAGAATATCATGAGCCTCGGCGTCCTCTTTATTTATATAATGCAAATCGTTCGTGCACACAAGCGGAATACCCGTCTCCTCACTCATTCGTATAAGTCCGTTATTAACAGTCTGCTGTTCTGAAATACCATGGTCCTGAATTTCAAGATAAAAATTATCCTGTCCAAAAATCTTGTTATAAGTTAGCGCCGTTTCTTTAGCTTTCTCATAAGAGACGTTTAAAAGAGTTCTGGCTACAGGGCCGGCTAAACAGGCGCTTAAAGCTATAATCCCCTCGTGATATTCCGATAAAAGCTCAAGATCTATACGTGGTTTATAATAAAACCCCTCAGTAAATCCCTTAGAAACCATTTTAATAAGGTTTTTATAACCATCGTTGTTTTTAGCGAGTAAAACAAGGTGATAATAAAAATTATCCCCGCTGTTTTCCTTGTCAAATCTTGACTTGCTCGCCACATAAGCCTCGCAGCCTAAAATAGGTTTAATCCCCTGTTTTACAGCCTCCTGATAAAATTTTACCGCTCCGTACATAACCCCATGGTCGGTAATAGCTATAGAATCCATTCCAAGCTCCTTAACTCTTGAGATAAGTTCCTCTATTTTACATGAACCGTCCAAAAGACTATAACCCGTATGCACGTGAAGATGAGTAAAAGAATTTTTTTTCTCCATAATCCTGCCCCCGTCACCGTTATATGGTTTTTTATAAATTTTTGTTATCACCATAAATTTTTAAAGCGTTCATACTCATACGCCGCCATAATGAAAGCTCCAACTCCTTTAAGGTCGTTGCAAACAATAGGCTCGCTTATATAATAAGCGAAACTGCCGTCCCGCTTGCTTTTGTTTCCGAGACCGGCTACGGCGCAGTTTTTGTTAAGATTAATAAATTTATTGTCAGTTATCAAAATAAACTCGTCAATAATACCGTTAAAAGCCGCCTCCATAGCGTCTGTATATTTTAAGCCATTAATTATCCCTAAATTAACAGCTTTGGCTATAGCGTATAAAATCATACAGCTGCATGACGCCTCAAGATAATTTCCTATTTTTTCCCCTTTGTCAAGAACTTGATACCAGCATCCGCTTTTATCCTGAACCTCAATAAGAGCGTCAATAATCTCAGCGAACATTTTTTTTAGCTCGTCATAATCTCCGCACTCAGGCGTGACAATCTCAATAACATCTAAGAGAGCCATAGCGAGCCACCCCATTGCCCTTCCCCAAAAACTCCTCGACAGACCCGTTTTTTTATCACACCAAAACTCATAATGACTTTCGTCCCACGCGTGATAATAAAGACCCGTTTTATCATCCCGCATATTTTTTTTACAAAGCATAAACTGCCTTATTACATCGTTATAATTTCTTTTGCTGTCAAAAACTTTAATAAACATGGCGTAAAAAGGAGTTTCCATATACAGACCGTCGAGCCACACTTGATTTTTGTAAATTTTTTTGTGCCAGAACGCGCCCTCTGATGTTCTCGGGTGTTTATAAAGCTGATTTCTTAGTTTAAAAATAGCCTTTCTGTACTTTTCCTCTTTAGTCTCCCTAAATATATCAAATAAAATTTTTCCATTGTTAATAAGGTCGATATTATACTCATAAGGTCTATAATCTTTTATCATACCGTTATCGTAAATAAATTTTTCCATATAGTCAAGACAAACATCAAAATACTTTTTATCCCCTGTTTTCTCCCAAATTTTAAGAAGCCCCCGCATAACGACGCCATTATCATACGCCCACCTCTCGTAATTTAGAGACGGCCTTCCCGAAACAACGCAGTCAGCCATTTTTACAGACCACTTTTCCATAAAACCCCTCCAATCCTAAAAACTAAATTTTATATAGCGTTTTTAATAAACAGGATTAATGACAACACAGTGGGCTTTCGCACTCACTATACTCCAATATAATAAAATCCAGCTGAATTGTACTTTTAGGTAAAATACATCTATTACATCTAAAAACTTTATCATTAGAATCCTCATAACTTCTAAGCCTCAAAAAACTTTCTCTCCTATTCATATCTATCTTTTACCATTAATATAACAGCGCTCTTATAACCCATTTACAATTTTTACAAAAAACACATTAAACGCCTATAACCAATATAACAAAAATACACATGCCCTATGGCTGCAACTCAGCCTTTTTATTAGGCTGGAGTTTGTATTCACGCTTAATACAAGAGTAAGTGCCCCCGACTTCCTCAGCCAGTTAAAATCAAACCTGTTTTATTGAATTACGCGGTATTGCCTTAAAATTTTTAATAATTTATATCCCTTATATTTTTATTCTATACTTTCTTAATTCTCAAATAAGCGCCGATTTTAGGTATTAAATTATTAATAGCTAAAAATCGGCGCTTTCCCACAGCAATTTCATTCAAAATGAAGCAAATTTCAGAAAAAAATATTTTATGAGTATAAAACAAACAAATCTCAGAGAAACACAATTTGATTTTTTAACAATGAAATTGTAAATAAAATCATTGAGTAGATCAAAAATTTTTAATAAAACATTTTTTCTCAATTTATATTATAATCGCCCCAAAACAATTTATTTGACTACACAGTCTTTTGATCCAACCTGCTCAATAAGCTTTCCGTTTTCACTTCGGTTTTTCTTCATTTTACAATTAGAGAACACAATATCCTCACAGTTCTCAAGTTCAAAAACATTTCCGTCAACGCCGACCACAGTAACGTTGTTAATAACAAAATTTTTAGAATTTCTTATAAAGAAGCCTTTCTGTCTCATAGGCTCAATTCCGGCGAGCATAGCCGGACAGCCCTCTTTAGCGTCGTCAGCCATAGAAATATACACATTGTCAAACGTAATATCCTCTACAAACATTTCAGCCAGACCATAAAAATAACCGGCGGCGGCATTGACGTTTTTAGCGGTAATATTAGCGAAGCTTAAACGCCTGAAAGCGGGCGTTTCCTCCGTAACTGGATAAGGCTTTTTGTCCCACACATATTTATCGTCGCCTTTAGGTCCGCAGAAATAATAAAGATTAGCTATAAACGGACACAGCACATCATTCATAACAATATTGTTTACCCGAATATCCTCAACCTTTCCGCCTCTCCCGCGCCTTGATTTAAGCCTTATACCTCTGTCCGTTCCCTCAAAAACACAGTTGCTTATAGTCACGTTAAGAATATCCCCGCTCATTTCGCTTCCGAGGACAACTCCCCCGTGTCCATGAACCATGGTACAGTTGGTAATAGTCACGTTTGAGCACGGAACTCTAATTTCCGTATCCTCTGTTCCCGCTTTTATCGCTATACAGTCGTCGCCCACGTCGATATGGCAGTTAGAAATATGTACGTTCGTACAGGACTCAGGGTCAATACCATCCGTATTGGGAGAATCCGACGGATTATTAATACTTACATTGTCTATCGTCACATTGTCGCATAAAATAGTATTGATTGTCCAGCTTGGTGAATTTTTAAGAGTAACCCCTGAAATAAGAACATTTTCACACTCATAAGGAGCGATAAGCTTAGGTCTTGGATATTTATTCTCTTTCGCCCTGAAAATGTTCCACCAGAAAGCGCCCTGCCCGTCTAAAGTTCCTCTTCCCGTAATTGAGACGTTTCTGGCGTTGTCGGCGTTAATACAAGAAGCGTAACATTCCCTTTTAACACCTTCCCACCTTGATATAACAACAGGGTATTCCTCAATATCATTAGAAAATAATAAGGTCGCTCCCGCCTCAAGATAAAGATTCATATCGCTTTCTAGAAAAATCGCCCCCGTAAGAAACTTTCCGGCGGGAACATAAATTTTCCCACCTCCATTGCTGGCACATTTTTTAATCGCTTTTTTGATAGAATCTGTACAAGACGTTACTCCATCTCCAACGGCGCCAAAATCCGTAATATTGTAAACTGACATTTAAATAACCTCCTAAATATATTTAAAATATTGGTAATAAGGCCTTAATAATATTTCTTTTTATAAATAAAAACCTCTTATATGTACACTTCCTTAAACTATCATAGGAAAAACACCGGAAAAATTTAAATTATATAAGTTAAATCCTTATCCCCTCTTTAACAATGGCTGAATAAAAAGAAGCGACAGGCATAAAAGATTGAGCTATACCTTTTGTGCTTTGACCGGAAACAATAACAGCGCCGTCCTTCTCATACTTATCCCCGCTGTAATTACCGCTTTTCTCTCTCATATACTCGGTAAAAGTTTTAATTCCAGCCTCAAGATATTTCCTTCTTCCCGTAAGACGATAAGCGGATGTTAAAGCCTCTAAAACGGTGGTATTGTTTCCGTTTCTTTTCAGGCTTGGCATTTCCTTATAATAAAATAATCCACAGTCAAGAACACAATTCTCAATCATATCGTCAACCGCCTCAAGAATCATGTTTTTAAGCTCAATATTAGGTCTTATCTCATAATACCTCATAAGGCTCACAACAGCGATGGAAATCATAAAAGGCACTCTTATAGCCACATGGTCGGTATAAGGAGCGAGCCAAAGCCCATACCTATCTTTCCAGCTTTTAAAATGCCCGATAATAAAATCCGCGTCCTCAAGCCAGCTTTCATCATTTGTTTCCTTGTAAAGAGTGACCAAAGCCCTTAAAGCCCATCCTGTCTCTCTGGCGTTGATTTCTCCCTCTTTATTATATCTGGGCTGTTTAAGGTTTCTTTTGATATTGTTTCCTATCCCAATAGCCGAAGCATAAGCGAATTTATCTCCCGTAACGTGATAATAATCAAAAAGGCCGTCCACCCACTCGTGGCTTATCTCGATTTTTCCCGAAACGTGTCTCGCGGAATGCTCAATCTGCCCAAATAGCCTGCACTCGTCATCCGAGCACCTGCATATGTCAACATCTAACCAATGTCTGGCGGAAACAAGCATATAATCAAGCATACGCCTATAGCCTGTCCTCACGTACATAAGCATGGCGGTATGCGGAAAATCATACTCGTTATTTACCCATACAAGCTCTCCGTTCCCCCTGCCTTGTTTAGTATAGTGCATATCGGGAACATCGCCCCAGTTAAGAATACCGTAAGCTTTTCCCCTAACGTCCATTCTGTGTACAAAAGCCATCTCATATTCCTCAACACGCTCGCTTTTATCAAGAAATATATCAGGGAAAATTTTAGCGTCAACATAAGTTTTCGTATCAAGACACGGTCTGTCCGGCATTTGAAACTGCAAAGAGCGTACATTAAGCTCCTCCTTTGTAATCTTTCCCGAATGCAGATGAAGAAAAATAGTATGTGTTTTCGCCATTCCCCTTAAAAACTCAATCTTTGAGTTCTTAGGGACAATCTCTGCGGAAATACCGCTTTTATCCACCTTAAAAGCTTTCGGATAATTCTGATACGCCTGAAAAAGAGTAGTACATATTCCTCCCTCGCCGTCGTTCCAGTCAGCGAAAAACGTTCCGTAAAAAACCTCCGGAAAATGCTCGTTTGCCTCATAAATAAGATGTTTGGCGTCTATTTCGTAATAAAGTGAATCGTCCTTTTCCCCTACTGTAAAATCAGTTTTGTAATTTGATTTAGCAATACATGTTTTTATATTGTTTATAGACTTTTTACGGAAATCAATATTAAGGGATTTTATCTCAACAAAATCGCTCTTTTCTAAATTTAAAATTTTATAATCTATTTTAAACCATTCTTTATCTTTAAAAAACTCTAAATCTATAATGAAATCCAGCAGAGAGTTCCCGTCCTTGTCAAAATGTTTTCCCTTACCTTCTAAAATTACGGTAACAGGACCTTCTTTGACAACTTCCCATTCATTAACAGCCGCTGTATATTTCCCGTTAAGAACGGGGCCTTTAATATTTTTCTCCTCAAACCTTATATTCTCCGATTTTATTAGATTAAAAATATTTCCCTTTCTATTGAGTTTTACAATAAGCTTTCCTGTATCAACAGTAAAAGTGTTCCCCTGTAAAAGCACGCCTATTTTATCTGGTTTAAGCTTTTCTTTTACGGCTTTACAATAATAAGTCTTGCTTTTATTTCCAGGCAAGTCGGCGAGGAAATCTATTAAGGCCCATTTAACAGAACCGTCTTCCCAATAAGCGGTAGCTTCCGCTTGTGACAATACCTGTCCGTTGTCGTCCGCCACAGCGAAATTCTCAAGGTCGAACACTTCTCCTTTCGGAAAAGGAACGGCCGCTCGGCAAGGCTCTTTTATTCTATCAAAAGAAGATAATTTCTCAAAGTATAACTTATTCAAAAATAATCACTCCAATCGTTAAAAAAAGCGTACGCCGAACCATACCATTTATGTCCTCCGTCAAAAACTTTATGTAAGAGATTATGGCTCTCAAATAAAGCGTAAGATTTCTCCGCCTCAAAAATTTGCTCAAAAACATTGTTAAGTTTTCTCTTTCCGTTAAGTTTATCCTCATTTCCGCTTTCAATAAGTAAACGCCTCGGGGCAATCATACTTCCTAAATCACATATATCGATATATCTCCATAAATCATACACAAAATTACAGCCGCATAAATTATTATCAAGTATAGTGTCTTTAAGACCGTGGAAATATCCGCTTACAGCTGCGCATTCCACTCTCTCGTCAATAGCCGTTAGAAACAATGTACATAACCCGCCTCCTGAAAATCCGCAGCAAGCGACGCCGTTATTCTTAAAATCAAATTCTTTAATATAGTCAATAAGACGCGTAAGGTCAAAAACCATGAGCCCAAGTATTGACATACCAAGGCTTATGGCGGCGTTATTCAAATCATCGCAGGAACTTTTTAAAATACAGTCGTCTTTTTGCTGTCTCTCCTCACGCCTTTCACCAGAACCGCATAAATCAGGACAAAATACGGTATATCCCTCTTTTACGAGGTCTATAGCGTAAGTATAATTATAACCCTCAATTTTCGCTCTCGTAAGATCGTTAATAATCCCAACAAGCCCGTTTTTGCCGTCGCTGGCGTGTCCATGAACAGCAATAACAGGGACTCCCTTTCCCTCTTTCGGTGTTAATATAAATAAAGGCATAAAAACTTTCGGCTGTGTCTCAATAACTACCTTATCCCTTTTATATCCATCAAACTCCACACTTTCAATAATTTTCGGGTTTAACTCACATCTCATCATTTTATCGATTCCCAAGAGTTTAATAAGTTTTAACCTAATTTCTTTCTGCCACAAAATAAGTTCTTCTTTTGTATTTCCAAAAAAACCGAACTCGCGAGAATTAGAGTCAAAAAAACTCAAAAAATAATCTCGCATACTGTAATAGTTTGTTTCCAAAATATCACCCCTTAACTAATATGGTGAGCCTAATTTAAAATATAGGATTCCAATCTCCAAATATATTTTCCAAAGTATATTCTTTCGCTTCATCATCACTTAAAATATACGTCCATTCAGCAATACTGTTTTTATCAAAACCCTCACCTTTTGAATTATATTGGGCGTAATAACATGTTTCGCTTCTTTCCTCAAAATTTTTCCATTTGCTGAATCCGCTTCTGTGCATATGCCCGCCCATATGACAATTCAAAAATACCGTTTTAGCGAACTCACGCCAAGGCCTGCCAAGAAAATACGTTTCATCTTTAGCTGAATCCGTAGTAAATTTACAATCCATAAACACATATCCAAATTTAAGGTTCTCCGCGGTACATGCGGCGGTATAATAACCATTGATTTCTTTTCCTCTGTCAAGACCACATATCTCACAATTTTTAAATATAGCGGTGGCTCCTCCAAAAATAAAATCCACATCGCCCTCAATATAGCAATCCTCAAAATACTGTCTGTTTATTCTTTCAGGTTCTTTTTTTATATCCTCGTGCATGGGAGCGGTCAAAAGAGTGTCCTGTCTCGCTAAAAACAAGCAGTTCTTAAACGAGGCTCTATCACAATCCACATAAACAGCGACCGCTTGCCCGACAACATCACCCATACCGGCGGAATTTACAAAAGTAATGTCGCGAGCCGAAAAATTCTCCCCGCTTCTCAAAATATGAAATGACGCCGTTTTAAAAGTGCCCATGGGCTCTCCTGTTTCAGGGTCAATATAATTCGCTCCGTCGTCGTAAGTGAGAATAGTGTCCCTACAATCCTCGCCGATAAATTTCAAATTAGGTTTATCTATAACTATCTTTTCCTTATACGTACCCTTTTTTATAAATATTTCCGTATCATAGCCATTTTTTATTGATAAAACAGCCTCTCCGACAGTAGAAAAATCTCCGCCTCCATTAATATCAACAACTATCCTGTTCATAAATTCCCTCATCTCTTATTTTTCCAACTTTTCACCATATATAGTTAATTTTACAGCAATTAAGTTTAAAATAAAGAAAACCGCTGTAGTAAAGATTAGTATAATGACAATTTATAAATAATTCTCAAAAAATTTTATTTATTATTTTATGTATAGTGGACTTTTTAAAAAAGGGGATCCAAAATACGGACCCCCTTAAATTTTTAATTATATACTCAGTAATTAAAACTCTCCGAATATATGATAACGCTTAACGCTGATAATAATATTCAGTCACCGCTTATAAAAATCAACGTTTCCTAAACTTATTATTCTTTTACCGCTCCTAAAGTAACACCTGTAACAAAATATTTCTGACAGAACGGATATATAATAGCAAATGGAAGAATGTTTACAATAATAGCCGCGTTCTTCATTGTCTCAGACATAAGACCCGCGTCTTTAGCCTCTGGTATAGGCTCGTCTGTAAGAACCAATTCTCTGAGCTTAACCTGGAAATTAAGTTTGTCAGGATCGGTTACATACAATACATAGTGGAAGTATTCACTCCAGTACGCAACAGCAAAGAACAAGCCAATTGACGCGAGAGCCGGTTTTGACAAAGGAAGCACGATTTTAATAAATATACCAAAAGGTGAACATCCGTCTATTTCCGCCGCCTCAAACAAACTTACGGGTAGCTGCTCAAAGAAACTTCGCATAAGTACAAGATTATATACGTTCATACCTAACGTAAATATAACGGCCCAAACCGTATCATACAGTCCTAAACCTACAATAACGAGAAACGTGGGCACCAAACCACCATTAAATATCATGGTAAACATAAATAACCAGCTAAATATTTTAACACCCGGCATATCTCTTTGAATAAGTATGTAAGCGCCGATTGTTGAAATTAACAAACCTAAAAACGTACCTATAGCCGTAGTGTAAATTGATACCCAGAATGGGTTGAACAAAGCCTTTTTGCTAAAGATAATTTCATAAGCTTCAAGAGTAAATACCTGAGGCCAAAGTGAAATATCCGTTGATGAAACCTCTCTTGAAACGGAGTCCACGCATACTTTCCAAATAGGAATTAACATCGCTATCATTATAATCGCTAAAAATATAAAGTTAAAAATACTAAATATAGTTCTTCCTCTATATCCTTTGCTGAAACTAAACTTCTTTTTCATATTATTAGCCACACTCCTCTCTACACAATACCTTTACCGGTTACTTTACTGCTCATAATGTTAGAGAAACCAACCAATATAAGAGCCACAAAAGATTTAAACAAACCTACGGCGGTAGAATAACCATAGTTGAATGTACCCTGCATACCTACACGGTAAGTATAAGTCTGAATAACGTCGGCTACATTGTATACAGACGCGTTGTAAAGCACGAATACAGATTCAAAGATATTCATAATTTTAGCAAGGTTCAATATAAATACAACTAAAATAGTATTCATAAGACTTGGAATAGTTATGTACCAAGTTTGTTTAAGTCTTCCCGCGCCGTCAATCTCAGCGGCCTCATAAAGGTCGGGGCTTATGCCTGACAATGCCGCGATAAATATAATTGTTCCCCATCCTGTTTCTTTCCATCTGTTTACGAAGAAGAATATAGAACGCCACCAGCTTTCGTTGGTAAGGAAGTCAATTCTGTCAAAGCCCATTTTCTCAAGAATAAGATTAACAACACCTGTTTCCTGAGAAAGGATAATAGTAAAAATACCGGCAACAACAACCCATGAAAGGAAATGTGGAAGATAAATAACGGTCTGAACAACCTTTTTAATAAACACTCTTCCGATTTCATTCATCAAAAGCGCTATACCAACAGAAAATACCATTGATAAAACAAGATTTATTATACTAAGAAATAACGTATTGTTAAAAGCGTTCCAAAATCGCTGCGCCTCAAAAAGCTTTGTAAAGTTGTCAAGTCCTATCCAAGTCGGTTCACCAAACGGCGTAAATTCCGTAAAAGCGTATTTAATACCGTACATTGGTAAATAATAGAATAAAAACAATATGACCAAAACCGGAATAAACATAACATAGAAGTTAGCGTATCTTTTAATTCTTCCGCCTATGCCTCTTTTTTTGTTTTTGCTCTGCAATCTGCCGAGCTGCTCCGTTGGTCTAACAGATTTTGTTGTACTCGCCACAAAAAATCACCCTTTCATAAAAGTTAATTAAGTATAAACAGATTTATTTTTTAATAAATTACTCTTCCCTGCGATTATCCGTTAAGCTCTTTCATCATTGTCTCGATTTCACGTGAAGCTCTCGTTTCATACTCCCTGACGCCTTCCTGCGGGCTCTTCTCTCCTTTAACTACTTTAGCGATAACCTCTTCTCTTATAGTTGAGATTTCAGTCATTGCGTCGGCAATGTTAAGAGTCATTTTAGGTACGGGATTTACTCTTGATGTTTTAGCGAACATATCAAGAGAAGACGTAATTTTATCTTCAATGTAAATAGGATCTGGGAAAGAATTAATAGATAATTCCGGAGAGAACCAGCCTTTCTGAACAAGGTCTTTACTGTCAGGACTCGCCATAGGAGTAAGGGCCTCAGCGCTCTTTTTCTCCTCTATCCATTTATAATGACCTGTGATTTCTTTTACTTTGTCGCCGTCTTTAATAACCTCTCCCTCTATTCCTCGTGAGAAAAGCATTTGACCGTCGTTACCGTCATGAGAGAACTCGCAAATCCATTTATAAACTCCCCATGGGTTTTTAGCCGCCGTGGTAATAGCCAGAGCCGTCGGTGGACGCTCAATATATTCCGTCTCCGCTATAGGAGGCATGGGAACAGCCACTCCATCGGCGTTTTTCTTATGTAAGTCTTGATTAAGGGTTTTACACCACATACCTGACCAATAATTAAAACATCCAACTTTGTCCTCATAGAATTTATTACGGCTAGTAGACGTTTTGTTCGTAATAATTTCCCTGTCCATAAGACCTTCTTTAAAAGCGTCCTGCATTCTTTGGAGAGCGTCAAGCATTTTAGGCTCGCTCATTCCGTCTACATATTTATCGCTTCCTTCCGGCTTATAAAAATCCGGTCTGGCATCCTGATAAAACTCTCTTAAATAAATGTCATAAGGAGCCTCCGAGTTAATAAGCCCCGCCGCCGTAATTGGGATAATATCGGCTCTTTTGCTCTTGAAAGCTCTAAGCATTGATAAGAACTCGTCGTAGTTTCGCGGCATATATTCCATATACTCGCCGAACTCTTCCATAAATTCCTCATTAAAGTCAATAACTTCTCCTTTATATGTAGGAGCGTCGTTTTTATGATTATAGCCTAACTTATTAGCTTCACCAAGTTCTTTAAGCCAGTCGCCTCTTACGTAAGTCACGGTTCCGTTTCCTCTTCCTATAGGAAATCCGTATAATCTGTCCTTCTCATCCTCTGTAATTATACCGTCTTTATTTTTATCGGAAGTAATTTTTAAGGCGTCCACATATTTCTCGTCAATAGTAACAACGTCACCGTTCCAATCTTTCAGCCTTCCGTTTTTAAGGTCTGATTCTTCCCAAATCTCCGTCATGTCAAATAAAGCTCCGTAATTCGCGTAGTTGGGATAATAAGTGTTTCCAACCTCCATAATGTCGGGCATTTCCCCGCCGGCGAAAGAAAGATTTATTTTTTCATAATACTGATTATGAGCGGGCTGCTCAAGGTCAAGATCAATGCCGGTGAGCCTTACATACTCATCTCTGAATTTTTCCTGTCCGTTCTCTACGGTAAGGTTTGTGTCTGTTACAAGCTTAATTTTATCAGGCTTTTGAATTTCTAAAAGCGTGCCGTCTTCCGCGTATTTAACATATTGATTTTTGTTATCATATACATTTGGATTAAGCTCTCTTCCTTCTCCGCAAGCCGTCAAACCTGCGATAACAGACAACGCTACTGTTAAAGTCGCCGCTTTGGCCGCAAAATTCTTTTTCATGAATATAATTCCTCCTTATATAATTATTTTTAAAACCTTTGAATTTTTTTGCTCCACTATTAGGAATATTGTATAATTCATATAAATAAAACCTTCAGTGAAAGTAAGTTTTGCATAATCCTAATAACAGAATACATTTTTTTGTTTAATTTGTAAAGTAACAGTTTTGGTTACTTAATAAATAACATTTGTAAAAACCGCCATACCCCCTATTCAAAGCGGAATATAAGAAAAAATTTTTGATAAAAACATTTTAATGAAAATTACGATTTTGATAAAAATTATCGTCTTCCAGTTCATTATACCATAAATTTATGGCAATTAAAAGATTTTTTTTAAAAAATTTTATTAATTTTTCACAATAACAGAAAAATATACTTTAAAAAACCAAAAAAAATTTATTATTAATTTTAAACAGTCGCTTTTTCATAAATGTATAGTCAAACAACTTAAAAATAGTCAAATTATTATAGATGATAACACCATTTATTTATGTAGAGAAAATATAACCATTTTCACAAATATTTTGTCACCGTCATAGGCGCGGCATTCTTTCTCTACGCTTCATGAAAATAATTTTTGTCTCATCTGTTTTTTCTTTTTTAAGTTGTTTGACTATAAAGAACTGGTCAAAGACTATTCGCATAACTCCGCCTTTGCTTTCAATAGGAGCTTGCGCTGCCAATAAATACAAAAGTAAGTACCCCCACTTAAGAAGCGGGGGACTTCCTCAGTCAGCTAAAAAATAACTTTCACATTTTATAGGTAAAAACCGCCCTTTAATCCGCTGAAAAATCAAAAGACAAATCTTTTCCTCCTTGCTTGTCTTACATAATTTATCATCAGCGGGTCTAAAAGTTATTTATCAACGATTCTTAGCTAATACTTTATTCTTTAATGCTTATAAAAATTAATAAGACAACCCGCGAGAATAATTTTTCTTTCGTCATCAGTTAAATCCGCTAGAGTAACCGTAAATTCTTTAAGAGTATCTTTAACCACATAAGCTTTTATTTCAGATTTTTTGTCTTTAACCGCCTGTACAATATCCGGGATATAAACAAAATCTCCGTTTTCAAAAGGAATTTCACCATCAAGTATAAAGGGAAGCATTCCCCAGTTAATGAGATTTGAACGATACCTTTTCGTAGCGTATTCCTTAGCGAAATTCGCCCATCCGCCTAAAACTTTCTGGCAGCTCGCGGCCTGTTCCCTCGCCGAGCCGTCTCCTGGTTTAACGGCGTAAATAGCGCTTCCAATACCTGTTTCTCTAACGCTCATATCGTTAAAGCTATTTTTTATAGTATCAACGGCGTCTTTAAGCTTCTCGTTTGTCTCAAGAGGACAGGCTCCATTTATTCTAGCTTTCTCTGAAAGCTGAATTTCTTTGGCCCTGCCAACATAAGCGGGATCCTTTCTTGAAAGTGTAAATTCAGCTAGTCCCAAAGGATTTGAGCGGTAAGAACTTGTCTCGCCCGATGGAATAAGCTCGTCCGTCGTAGTCACGGGGTCCGTTATAACTGATACAATCTGTAAAATAAGATTTTTAGTGAGACAGCTCATATCTGGCCAATCGGTAATATTGGGACCGAATTTAAGTGATACTGAGCCGTCTTCTTTACCGAAACCGTTATAAACCCTATTTTCATAAATAGATTTATTAAAATAATATTTAGGTTTTGTAAAGTTTATGTCAATATCGGTAGCTGGAGTTAAAAATCCTTTATTAAGCGCTGTAGCCGCGATAGAACGCGCGTCTGTCAGAGCGACTGACGCGATTTGTCCGTTACCAGGTTTAGAACCTTCCCTGTTAGGGAAATTTCTTGTTGAATGTCTGATACTCAAACCGTTATTTGAGGGAACATCCCCCGCGCCGAAACAAGGCCCGCAGAAAGCTGAACGGACAGTGGCGCCCGCCGCCATAAGCTTGGCTATAGAACCATTCTCCACAAGACTCATAAATGTTGGCTGGCTTGATGGATACACGCTTAGAGCGAACTCATCCGCTCCTATAGAATGTCCCGAAAGAATATCGGCGGCATCGCTTATATTGTCAAAAGTTCCCCCCGCGCAGCCAGCGATAACACCCTGGTCAACATAAAGACGCCCGTCTTTGACTTTTTCTTTTAAATTTAATTTTATATTGGGATTGTCAATTTGTTTTGCCGCTTTTTTCTCAACGTCATCAATAATATCCAAAAGATTTTCGTTAAGTTCGTCGATAGTATACGTATTGCTTGGGTGAAAAGGCATCGCTATCATAGGTTTAACTTTGGACATATCCACATAAACAATACCGTTATAATAAACCGCTTTCCCTGGGTTAAGCTCTTTAAAATCGGCTCCTCTCCCGTGAGCCTCATAATACTCACAAACTTTGTTATCCGTTCTCCAAATAGATGAAAGGCACGTCGTCTCCGTAGTCATAACATCTATTCCGTTTCTATACTCAACATCAAGATTTGAAATTCCGTCGCCAATAAATTCCATAACCTTGTTTTTTACATATCCATTCTCAAAAACAGCCCCTATAATAGAGAGCGCGATGTCCTGAGGGCCTACGCCCTTTTGAGGTTTTCCTGTAAGATAAACCCCGATAACATCAGGACGGTTTACGTCATAAGTCTTTCCAAGAAGCTGTTTGGCAAGCTCTCCCCCGCCCTCTCCAATAGCCATGGTACCTAAAGCACCGTATCTTGTGTGGCTGTCGGAACCTAAAATCATTTTTCCGCATCCGCTCATCATCTCACGCATATACTGATGAATAACCGCTTGATGAGCCGGAACATAAATCCCGCCGTATTTTTTACAGGCTGAAAGCCCAAACATATGGTCATCCTCATTAATTGTTCCGCCTACGGCGCAAAGACTGTTGTGACAGTTTGTAAGCACATAAGGTATCGGAAACTTATCAAGCCCGCTGGCTCTGGCTGTCTGAATAATACCAACATACGTTATGTCATGAGAAGCCATGCAGTCGAATTTAATTTTAAGCTCCTCCATATTTCCTGACGTATTGTGTTTTTCAAGAATAGACCACGCTATAGTATTTTTTATGGCGTCGTCCTTTGAAATATCCGAAAATCCGGCTTTAGACAACTTAGCGGAAGCGTCGTTGTCATCCGGTATAATTTCATTGCCGTTAATAACGTAAGCACCCGTTTTTAACAATTCTACCATTTATAAATTCCTCCATTCGTAAAATAATATATAAGTGTAAAATAGCTTATGGATATGGACTTTGCTCCATATTAAAATCAGAAAGTTTAATTTAAATACTTATATATTGCGTTGCCTTTTATTATATCACAAACTTACTAAGTTTTCAACAAAATAAACGTTCTATTTTCTAATAGCCGGCGATTATGTTAAACACCGCTTAGTATTTACTGTCCCCTAATAAAAATATAATATTAAAAGTACGGTTAATATACACGTAAAAATACCCTACACGTTTTACCGCGTAGGGTAGGAAAATTGTAAGAAAAATATTTCCGACAAATAAAATTTACAGAAATAACACTTACTATAAGCGAATCCCTGAAAAACAAAATTAAAAAAACAAAATATATTTAAAAATTTTAATCCTATGTTTTTCTATTTAAAGATTCTATAATAAAATCAAAAAATTATTTACCTGAAAGTACTTGTTTTACAATATCGCTTACGGTCTTTCCGTCGGCACGTCCCTTGACCTTTGGCGAAACCAAAGACATAACTTTGCCCATATCCCTCATAGAGGAAGCGTTGACCTCAGCGACAGCGCCTGTTACGATAACTTTAACTTCTTCAATAGTCAACTGTGCGGGAAGGTAAGATTTCAAAATACCAACTTTTTTATTAAGCTCGTCAATTAAATCCTGTCTGCCACTTTTTTCATAATCAGGAAGCACATCGCCGCATTTTTTAAGTTCTTTCGCGACAACCTCAATAACACCGTCATCATCAAGTTCAATCTTTTTATCTTTTTCGATTTGAAGAATGCCTGCCCGAACCATCTGAATGGTATCCTTAAGGATAGTATCCTTTTGTTTCATAGCCTCCTTCAAATCAGCCAAAAGCTGTTCTTTCAATGACATAAACATCAATCCCTCTTTTTAAATTAGTTAAATTTACGTTTTCTGGCAGCCTCAGATTTTTTCTTACGCTTAACGCTTGGTTTGTCGTAATGCTCTCTTTTGCGAACTTCGCCCATAATGCCGGCTTTGGCACAGCTTCTTTTAAAGCGGCGAAGAGCGCTGTCTAAAGATTCATTCTCTTTTACTTTTACCTCTGACATAAATTTCCCCTCCCTCCGGTTACTGTTTAACTATTTAGAAAACCTTTTTTGCAGGCACTACAAAATTATACACAAAATTTTCGGGTTCGTCAACTGTAAAAGGCAATTTTTATAAAATTTTTTAAGAAATTTTTATAATCGTTACAGCGAGAGGAGGTAAATCAAGCCAAATACTGTCTTCTCTTCCGTTATACTCAATCTTCTCGGAATACATAGGTTCCGGGTTAACTATTCCGCTTCCGCCGTATTTTGGGCTGTCGGAATTAAATATCTCAATGTATTTTCCCTCAAAAGGAACACCTATTCTAAAACCCATTCTGGGCTCAGGTGTAAAATTGCATATAAAAATTAAAGTATCCTCCTTATTGTCGCTTTTTCTTATAAAAGAGTAAATGCTTCTCAAATTATCATTACAGTCAATCCACTCAAACCCGCTTCCGTCAAAATCGTGAGTCCATAAAGCTCTCTCGTCAAGATATAAATGATTAAAATCCTTAACATACTCATGAATGCCTCTGTGAGTATCATAATCAAGTAAAAACCAATCCAAAGGACGTTTCTCGTTCCACTCAATAAACTGACCGAACTCTCCTCCCATAAATAAAAGCTTTTTACCAGGATGTCCAAACATAAAACCGTAGGCTACCCTTAAATTAGCGAATTTTTGCCATAAATCCCCCGGCATTTTATCAAGCATAGATTTTTTGCCGTGAACAACCTCATCATGAGAAAGCACAAGGATAAAATTCTCGCTATAAGCATAAACCATACCAAATGTAAGATTATTATGATGATATTTCTTATAAATAGAATCTTTTTCAACATACTCAAGAAAATCATTCATCCAGCCCATATTCCATTTCAGTTTAAATCCAAGACCGCCGTCCTCGGCTCTTCTCGTAATATTGGCCCACGACGTGGATTCCTCCGCGATCATTAAAGCTCCCGGATGTTTGTGGTCTATAACCGAATTCATGTGCTTAATAAACTCAACAGCCTCAAGGTTGTGATTTCCCCCATATTGGTTTGGAATCCACTCGCCGTCGTTTTTAGCGTAATTAAGATAAAGCATCGAGGCAACGGCATCTACCCTTAAACCGTCGATATGATATTTCTCAAGCCAGAATAACGCGTTCGCTATAAGAAAATTTTTAACCTCATTTCTGCCGTAATTAAAAATCAATGTTCCCCATTCTGGATGTTCTCCTTGTTTAGGGTCTTGATGCTCGTATAAGGCTGTGCCGTCAAATTTGGCGAGTCCGTGCGCGTCTTTCGGAAAATGCGCAGGCACCCAGTCTAAAATAACACCTATTCCATTTTCATGGCATTTGTCAACAAAGCGCATAAACTCATCAGGATTTCCATATCTGCTTGTCGGAGCGTAATATCCCGTAACCTGATACCCCCATGAGCCGTCAAAAGGATGTTCCTCAACAGGAAGCATTTCTATATGAGTATAACCCATTTCCTTAACATAAGGAATAAGAGTGTCAGCAAGCTCAGAATAGCTCAAAAATCTGTTTTCCTCTTCCTCAACTCTTTTCCATGAGCCGAGGTGAACCTCATATATATTCATCGGAACATTAAGATTACAGCCCTCGTCTCGTTTTTTAATCCACTCAGAGTCATTCCATTTATAATTGTTAATATCAAAAACAAGCGAGGTTGTACTTGGCCTTAACTCAGCGAAATTTCCATAAGGGTCTGATTTTTGGAACAAAGCGCCCGTAACGGATTTTATCTCAAATTTATACTTATCTAAATTTTTAAGCCCCGGAATAAAAATTTCCCAAATTCCGGACCCTGCGATAATACGCATAGGATTTCTTCTGCCGTCCCACGCGTTAAACTCACCTATAACGCTGACACGTTTGGCGTTCGGTGCCCAAACGGCGAAAGAAACGCCTGAAACGCCGTCAACTGTTTTAACATGAGCGCCAAGCTTGTCAAAAATCTCATAATGCGTTCCTTGATTAAATAAATATATATCCATCTCTGATATAGTCGGCTCGAAAGAATACGCGTCATAAGTATCCCACTCATTATCCCCGTATCCCTCAATATGGAACATATACCTAAACCACTTTTGCCTGTCCTTGATAACACACTCAAAAAATCCATCCTGATGAATTTTACTCATAGGGTATTTGGAGTCGCTTTTCGGGTCGATTACGGTAATTTTTTCCGCCTGCGGAATAAAAGCCCTGACAACAAGGCAGTCTTTACCGCCTACTACAATTTCGTGCATACCTAAAATGTGATGGGGATCGCCGTGCTGTGCCTCAATAATTTGATTAAGTTCTATTAACTCTGCTGTACTTATCAATAAACCCACTTCCTTTCAGAATTTTTTTCCGATAGTTGCCGTATACCAATCTCAAATTAAAATTTAATACCCTTATTTAAATTAAGCGTTTTAACGCCCTATTAAATATTTTTTAATTTTTTATTATTTTTATAATATAAATTTTGTTTAAATTGAAATCAGTATTTAAGGAATTATTGATTAATTATTTGGTAGACTCGCTCGAAAACTTTAAAACTGACTAATAAGGATTTATTTTGTCATTAAATGTCAATTTTCACCGTAATATCCGGTAATCGTTCAAAAAATTAAACAAAGCGTAAAGGCAATAAACGTATTTACACACTTTTTAAAGATTCCCAAGGAGATCAACAACAGTTTTAAGTAAAATTTTTTATAATACTATAAAACCCTTTATAAATGTTTTAATCATATACCTCAAACATTTAAAAACTTTATTCCAAAACCGCCTCAATAAATTAATCAGTATTTCCTTATATGGAAATATCTTTTACTTTATTATACATCAAACAAATTTGATTTTCAACAAAAAAGAAACATACCTTTTACAAATATGCTCAAAAGTATTATAATATTACTGTAAAAGTATAAAAATAATATTATGACGTTTTTAAAAATTTAACGAAACCCTTTAATCCAAAGAAACAAAATTGAACAATTGAATTTAAGATTATTGAAAATAATAATAACGGTAAAAATATAAACTTTTCCGCGATTTAAAACAGGAGGCTTAAAGATGAGTTTAATATGGGATTTAACACCTATTTATAAAAGTACCGACAGCGATGAATATAAGAAAGATAAAGAAAATTACTTAAAAAAAATTGAAAACTTAAACTTGTGGGCTAAAAAAAACTTTTCCGGTTCTAAAAATAAAATAGAAAAACTTGAATATTATATAACCGAAAAAAATGAGCTCTCTAAATACAATAAATTGTCCTTATATTTAAATCTTCTTTCAAGTACAGATACATCAAATGAGAAAATAATAAAAGAAATTGATGAAATTGAGAATATCGAGATAAAAATGACCTCTCATGAAGTTAATTTCACTCACTTCTTAAAAGAAATTGAAAACATTGAAGAAACGATAAACGCTTCCGAAATATTAAAGCAATTCGCTTTTTATATACAAGAAGTGAAAAAATACAGCGATTATATACTCTCACCGTCAGAAGAAAATATAATCTCATTAATGAGAAAAACTAGCTCCTCTCTTTTTGAGAAACAATGGGAACAGCTTTCCTCAAATCTTCTCGTGGATATTGAAAAAGACGGAAAACAGCAAAAACTTCCTTTGTCGGTAATAAGAAATTACGCTTACGACTCCGATTCCTCATTAAGAAAAAAAGCTTATGAGAGCGAATTAAAAGCTTATGAGAAAATTGAGACTTCCGCCGCCTTTTCACTAAACGGGATAAAAGGAGAGGTAATCGCCATTTCAAAAATACGGGGTTTCGGCTCCCCTCTTGAGATGACTCTAGAGGCCTCAAGAATAGATAAAAAAATACTTGATACAATGTTTTCGGCTATAAAAGAGAATATCCCCGAAATACAAAAATACTTTCTAAAAAAGGCGGAAATATTAAATCATAAAAACGGATTGCCGTTTTACGATTTATTTGCCCCTATAGATAAAGAAGACATAAAATTCACATATGATGACGCGAAAAACTTTGTAATAAAAAATTTTACAAACTTCAGTAAAAAGTTAGGAGATTTCGCTGAAAAAGCGTTTGATAAAAACTGGATAGACGTTCTCCCGAAAAAAGGCAAAGTGGGCGGGGCATTTTGCGAGGGTATCCATTCCATAAAAGAAAGCCGTATTTTAACAAATTTTACCGGCTCGTTAAACGACGCCGTAACTCTTGCCCATGAGTTAGGACACGCTTATCACGATTCCTGTCTTTATGACGAAAAAGAGTTAAACTGTGAGTACCCGATGCCCATAGCTGAGACAGCATCAACTTTTTGCGAAACCCTGATTTTAAACTCAGCTCTGAAAACAGCCTCAAACAGAGAGAAAAAAATAATTCTTGAAAATGACTTATCAGGAATAGCCCAAACAATAATAGATATATACAGCCGATTTCTTTTTGAGGACGAGGTTTTTAAAAGACGTGAAAAAGGATTCGTCTCTGTAAGTGAATTGAAAGAAATAATGACAAACTCACAAAAAGAAGCGTATGGAAAAGGACTTGACGAAAAATATCTTCACCCTTATATGTGGATATGCAAACCTCACTATTACGACTCTGATTTTAATTATTATAACTTTCCCTACGCTTTCGGTCTTCTTCTCTCAAAAGGACTATACTCAAAATATTTAAAAGATAAAAAAGCGTTTGTTGAGTTGTATGATAAAATGCTTTCTGTCACAGGAAAAAATAATATATCCGATTGTGTAAAACTGTGCGGAATTGATTTATATGATATAAACTTCTGGCGTTCCGGTCTAAAAATAATAAATGAGGAAATTGAAAGCTTTATAAACCTTTAAAATCTAAAATTACACCTCGACAGCATATTAAGACACCTTAAAAAGTTTATTTTTCAGGTGTCTTAATATTAGCACTCTAATTATTTTTCATTTCCTCCTCAAAAACAAATAAATCATTTGGTTTGCAATTAAAAATCTGGCATAAAGCTTCTATGTTATCATATCTTATCGATTTTGTTTCATTATTAACCATTTTATTAAAATTCTGATAGCTCATGCCTAACTGCATATACAGCCAATATTTTGTCTTTTCCTCTTTTTTAAGCAGCTCCAAAACATTTAATTTAACCATTAAATACACCCCTAAATATCAAATTTTTTAATAAGATATTAATTAATAAGATATTTAAACATATAGACTATATCATTATATAATGAAAACATACCATAATATATTGACAATGTAACCATTACATTATATACTTTAATCATTAGATATTTTTTACATAAAAGAAAAAATCTCAAATAAAATTTTTAATAAGGGGTATATCGATATGAAAAAACAAAACATCATAAATAATTTATTTAACGGCAGAATATGTGGTTTATCCGACATTGGAAATGAATTTAAAAAAAATAAATCGGCTCAAGAAATAAGTAAAACACTAAGACAACTCGAAAAAAACTTTTGTGATTCACAAAATGAATCAACAATTAATATATTTGAGGAAATAACAAATTGCTACAGAAAACTTCTTTACATAAACGCCAAATTAGACTATCATGCGGGAATACAAATAGGTTTTGAACTCGCCGAAACTTTAAAAAAACAAATTTAGACACATTATATTTTAACGTAAGTTCGACAAAAAATTTCAGTGAAACTCAGCGAAACGTAGTTTCGCGCAAAAGTTTTTGTCAAACTTTTTTCAAAAAGTTTGCGGAGTTTGATGTGAAACCTCAAGGTTTTTAATGTTTCATGAGCATTTTGGGAGGTTTGGAACCTTTTTGCGAAAGAAAAAGGTTCCAATAATTATAAAATTTCATCGAACTCACGTTATTTTATATTTTCTAAAATTAAAACAGGCGGGGCATATGCCCCGCCTGTTTAGTTTTCCTCAAAATCGTCAAAAGTAATCATATCGTCAGCGCTCTTACCCGCCGGAATCATAGGAAATACTTTCTCGTCAATATTTATCTCACAATTAATAACACATGTTTTATTAAGCTCAATGGCTTTTTTAATAGCGTCGTCAACTTCCTCAGGTTTTGTAACGTTAAAGGGAACCGCTTTATACGCCTCAGCGAGTTTTAAAAAGTCGGTAGCTTTATCTAAATTGGTATTTGAGTATCTGGCGTCATAAAACATATTCTGCCATTGCCTTACCATACCTAAAACATGATTATTAATAAGAACCACGATAACCGGCAAATCATTAGCGACAGCCGTCGCCAGCTCAATATTATTCATATAAAAACATCCGTCGCCAGCTATATCGAAAACAACTTTATCAGGCCGGCCAGCTTTCGCGCCAATGGCGGCGCCAAGGCCATATCCCATAGTACCAAGACCGCCGGAAGTAAGCATATGGCGTGGATGCTCATAGTCAATAAACTGGCACGCCCACATCTGATGCTGTCCAACCTCTGTCGTGATAATGGCCTCTCCCTTCGTAATAGCGCTTATTCTCTCCATAATGTACTGGGGTTTAAGCTCGCCGTCATCAGCGTATTTAAGAGGAAATTCCTCTTTATATTTTTTAACCTTGTCAAGCCATTCGCTGTGATTAGACTTGTCAAGCCTCTTGTTAAGGATTTTAAGAACCTCCCTGCAATCCCCAATAACTGAACTAAAGGCGCTTACGTTTTTGTCAATCTCAGCGGCGTCAATATCAATATGCAAAATTTTGGCGTCCGGAGCGAATTTAGCAATATTTGTCGCTACCCTGTCACTAAACCTCGCTCCAACAGCGATAAGCAAATCACACTCGTTTACAAGCAGATTTGAAGCTTTTGTTCCGTGCATACCAATCATACCCGTAAATCTGTGACTGCTTGACGGTACGCCTCCTAAGCCCATAGCGGAAACACATATAGGAGAGTCAATTTTTTCTATAAACTCTGAAAGTTCTTCAGATGCCTCTGAGGAAATAATACCTCCCCCGGCGTAAACAAAAGGACGCTCAGCCGACTTAATAAGCTCAACGGCTTTTTTCACGTCTTCCTCCGTAATAGTTTCCGTAATTCTCTCAACTTCCAAAGGCTCTTTTTTCTCATATTCCGTAACAGCCGCCGTAACGTCTTTTGTAATATCAATAAGTACTGGACCCGGTCTTCCGACTTTAGCTATGTGAAAAGCTTTTCTCACAGTGTCGGCAAGTTTTTTCACGTCCTTTACGATAAAGTTATGTTTAGTAATCGGCATGGTAATACCCGCTATATCCACTTCCTGAAAACTGTCTTTTCCCAAAAGCGGTAAAGAGACATTTCCCGTAATAGCCACCATAGGAATACTGTCCATATAAGCGGTAGCTATACCCGTAACAAGATTAGTCGCCCCCGGACCGCTCGTGGCGATACACACGCCCACTTTTCCCGTGGCTCTCGCGTAGCCGTCGGCGGCATGCGCCGCCCCCTGCTCATGAGAGGTAAGATAATGTTTTATCTCATCTTTATGTTTATATAAAGCGTCGTAAATATTTAAAACAGCGCCTCCGGGATAGCCGAAAATAGTGTCAACCCCCTGCTCTTTTAAACATTCCACCAAAATTTCCGAACCGTTTAACCGCATCAAATCACTCCTTTACTATTCAAGAATAGCGCCTTTGTCCGCGCTTGAAACAAGTTTAGCGTATCTTGAGAGATAACCCGTTTTAATTTTAGGCTCAGGCATAGTCCATTTAGCTCTCCTTTCGGCTAAAGCCTCATCTGAGACTCTGACTGAAAGAATACCCTCATTAATATCAATATCAATAATGTCACCCTCCTCAACAAGAGCGATATTTCCCCCTGCGGCCGCTTCAGGAGAGGCGTGCCCGATACTCGCTCCTCTTGATGCCCCGCTAAAACGTCCGTCCGTTACAAGAGCGACTTCTTTATCAAGTTTCATTCCGGCTAAAGCGGAAGTTGGGGAAAGCATTTCTCTCATACCCGGACCGCCCTTAGGTCCCTCATATCTGATAAGCACAACGTCGCCGCTCACGATTTTTCCGCCAAAAATAGCTGAAATCGCCTCCTCCTCGGAATCAAAAACCCTCGCCGGGCCTGAGTGTTTAAGCATCTCAGACGCTACGGCGCTCCTTTTAACAACAGCTCCGTTAAGAGCGATATTTCCTTTCAAAACAGCTATACCGCCTGTTTTAGAATAAGGATTGTCCACAGGGCGAATAATATCATGATTTTTATTATAAGCGTTCTCAATATTTTCTCCCACGGTTTTCAAAGTAACTGTAGGGTTGTCAAGCTCAAGAAGACCTAGTTTTTTAATCTCGCTCATAACAGCGGGAATACCGCCCGCCTCATTAAGCTCCTCAATATAGTTGGGACCAGCCGGAGCTAAATGACAAAGATTAGGTGTTTTATCACTTATCTCATTCGCCATATCAAGAGTAATCTCAACACCCGCCTCATGAGCGATAGCTGGAAGATGTAACATAGAATTTGTGGAGCATCCTAAAGCCATATCCATAGTAAGAGCGTTTTTAAACGCTTTCTCATTCATAATATCCCTTGGTTTAATATCTTCCTTAACTAACTTCATAATCTGCGTTCCAGCGTGTTTAGCGAGACCTATTCTATCTCCGTAAACAGCGGGAATAGTGCCGTTTCCAGGAAGAGCCATACCAATAACCTCTGAAAGGCAATTCATAGAGTTGGCCGTATACATACCAGAACACGATCCGCAGCTCGGACAAGATTTATTTTCATATTCTTTTAACTCACTCTCATTAATTATCCCCGCCTCAAAAGCGCCTACGGCCTCAAAAGTTTTTGAGAGGCTAAGTTTTTCCCTTTCCTCGCCGCATTTTAAATGACCGGCGAGCATAGGACCTCCGCTTACGACAATAGAGGGAATATTAAGCCTCGCCGCCGCCATAAGCATACCCGGAACAATTTTATCACAATTCGGAATAAGTACTAAACCGTCAAACCCGTGAGCGGTGGCGAGACACTCCACAGAATCCGCTATAAGCTCTCTTGTGGGAAGAGAATAATGCATCCCTATATGTCCCATAGCGATGCCGTCGCATACTCCAATAGCCGGCACCTCTATAGGTGTACCCCCAGCCGCTAAAATTCCCGCCTTAACGGCTTTTGCTATATTATCAAGGTGCATATGCCCCGGCACAATCTCGCTTTGGGCGTTCACAACGCCTATAAGAGGCCTTGATAATTCCTCATCCGTATACCCCATAGCTTTAAACAAAGAGCGGTGAGGGGTTTTCTCCGGCCCTTTTTTCACTCTGTCACTAATCATATTATAAAACCTCCAATAATTAACTAATTTATTTATCAAAGACTATTCGTATTTTTATTTAATAAAAATATTCATAACCGACAGAAGCCAGCAACGCTTATGGGTTTCACAACATTTTACCAGCCATCTAACGCTTTTGACTCCCTCAGTTGGTTAAATTATTTAATCTCTCTTTTGAAGCTGTTATGTACTTTTCCTCAATTTCTATCCCTATATATTTTCTATTATTACTTAACGCCGCCGCGCCAGAAGATCCTACTCCATTAAAACAATCCAATATAATATCATTTTCATTAGAAGCGATTTGTATTATTTTACCCAATACAGATACAGGCTTCTGCGTTGGGTGAAGATTTTTTCCGTGTTCATCTTTAATTCTTTCCTTGCCCATACATATAGGAGCTTCTAAAAAATTGTGCATTTCATTTTGCTTAGTAAAATTCCATGTATGCCCTTTATTCCAGCAACATACTATAAGTTCACATGAATTTAAAAACGATGATTTGCGTATATTAGGCACAGGGTTAGTTTTATGCCACACCATAAACTGAAACGTATCAAATTCCGAATCAAATGCTTTATGAAATTCGCCAAGAAGATTATAACTGCAAAAAATAAATATATTTCCTTTTGGTTTTAATACTCTCTTAAAATCTAATACTAAATCATATGGATTCAATATAGTTTCGTCCCATTTCGCGATATCGTTATTAATATCCGATCTCCATTCAAATCTCATATTTCCAGTACTATAATTGGCAAGATTATACGGCGGGTCAGTGAGGATTAAATCTATTGATTTATCCGGTATTTCCTTTAATTTATCAAAACAATTACCTTGTATTAACAAATATTTATCTATCCTATTTATATCTAACATATATTCACCTATGGTGTATCTGAAAACTATCATAAGCTATCAGTTATATACGCGAAATATCCAAAAAATTATTAAAAAATGAACGAAAATGGTTCAATTAAACAGAAAAGCCTTTCTGTTTCGTTCTATTTTTTATAATTTTTCACGCGTATTTTAGTTTTCAGATCCGCTCTAAAAATACATATCTTTTATAATAATTAACGCTTTTCTTATTTTTTCACACGACAATTTGTATTGACTAAAAATTATGTCAAAACCGCCGCTGTCATCACAAACAAAATTCCAATAGTCTTTTCCAATTAACAACTCGTCCTTTGAAAAAAATTGTCTAACCCTTGCTTGCTTCCACTCATTACCTTCTCCATATTTGTTATAAGCTGTTCCAAAAAATATTTTTATGTTATTTGACGGTTTATTTTCAGAAATTAATAAATTTTTTAACATAAAATATTGCTGAAGCAATGAATCCTTTTCCGATCTCGCTTTTTTATTATCTAAGTCTCCAGAAGCTTTTAACTCAATAAGGTAGTGCATATCTCTTTCTTTATCATAAAAATAATTATCTGTCACATGGCTACAGCGGTAACTTTCTATAATTTTAGGCTTTATAGTGGTAAACGTATTATAATGCTCCGTTTCAGGTTCCTCATGCAATAAATAATTATTTAATATATTGGCAATTCTTTGAATTTGTTCCGGTAAAATATAAGAATTAATATTTCCCCTAACCTCATATGAGAGCTTAGCGATATTATTTCCCATTTTCTCAAGCACATTTCCAAAACTAGAATCAAAACTTCGTACAAAAGCGGAATAAAACATAAATTCTTTTCCTAGTTCAGCTATAAAACAATTATTCTTTTTTGAGTTAATTACTCCTTCTGGGTTATCATGTTCATTAGTATATCTGGTCACCAGCCCTTCCGCAAAAGAAGTTATAGCCGTATCTACAACAACTCTTATAGCTGTTTCTTTTAAACCTTCTTTCATAATATTGCTTAACCCTTTCTATATAAGCATTAATTATTTTATATTAGCGCTTAACTATATATAAAAACTTTTAAAATCTTTGTTATAAAAAACTTTTATCACTCAAAAAGTTTTTTATAACATCAATTTCGCTGTATAAAAAATATTAAACACCCCGAATAAATTATATTATAAAAATATCCAGCGTCGCCGAAACTAAATTATATATTTTTTTATAAATATATAATTGCCACCATTAATTTAGAATAGTGGCAATTATATAGAAAAATTTCTATAAAAATAAAAACTAACTATATTAAAAAAGTCAAAAATTATTTTTAATAATATCAAAGTCTTTCAATAATAAGTTTACCCATTTCCTTACAGCCAACTTTTTTCATTCCATCGCTCATAATATCAGCGGTTCTGTATCCCTCGTCAAGAACTTTGGTAACGGCGTCCTCAATGCATTTAGCCTCATCCAAAAGACCAAAGCTGTATTTAAGCATCATTGCCCCCGAAAGGATAGTAGCGATAGGATTAGCGACATCTTTACCAGCTATATCAGGAGCTGAACCATGGACAGGCTCATACATTCCAAGACTGCCCTCGCCTAAACTCGCTGACGGAAGCATTCCGATAGAACCTGTCATCTGGCTCGCCTCGTCAGAAAGAATATCCCCGAAAATGTTTCCCGTTACAATAACATCAAAAGTTGTGGGGCGCATTATAAGCTGCATAGAAGCGTTGTCAACATATAAATGGTCAAGCTCCACGTCAGGATAATCCTTAGCCACCTCAAGAACAACGCTTCTCCAAAGCCTTGAGGACTCAAGAACGTTTTGTTTGTCAACATTAGTCACGTGTTTATTTCTTTTTCTAGCTATCTCAAAAGCTTTTCTTGTAATTCTCTCAACCTCTTTTTCAGAATACAGCTCAACATCATAGGCAGCCTCGCCCATATCTGTCTGCTTCCTTCCTTTCTCACCGAAATACATGCCTCCGGTAAGCTCTCGCACAACCATAATATCAACACCGTCTTTGACAAGCTCAGGTTTAAGAGGACAAGCGTCCTTTAAAGCGTCGTGAAGCGTCGCCGGTCTTAAATTGGCGTATAACCCCAAAGCCCCCCTGAGTCCAAGCAAGGCTCTCTCAGGACGTTTATCTCCCGGAAGAGTGTCCCACTGCCAGCCGCCTACGGCGCCCAAAAGCACAGAGTCGCTCGCCTTGCATACGTCAATAGTTTCCTGTGGCAAAGGCTCGCCGAATTTATCAATAGCGCATCCCCCGCCTAACACATGAGTATATTCAAAAGTATGTCCAAATTTTTTGCCTATTTCGTTTAACACGAGAATATTTTGTTCCATTACCTCAGGGCCTATGCCGTCCCCCGCCACAACAGCGATTTTATAATCCATTTTAATTCCACCTCTATATCAAATTAATGGGAGTAAATTCCCATAGTTCTAATTCTTTTATTTTAATCCAAGTTTAACTTTAGTCTGCTCAATAAGTCCACCAGCGGCCATCATATCTTGCATAAACTGCGGGAAAGGCTCCGCTTGATAAGTTTTATTTTTTGTCAGATTTGTAATAATGCCCGTGTTAAAATCAACCTCTACCTTATCGCCCATATCAATGTCAGCGGCGGCTTCCTCACACTCAAGAATAGGAAGCCCGATATTAATAGCGTTTCTATAAAAAATTCTGGCGAAAGTTTTAGCTATAACACATGAAATACCGCTGGCCTTAATAGCGATGGGAGCGTGCTCTCTTGAAGACCCGCAGCCAAAGTTTTTCTCAGCGACCATAATATCGCCGTCTTTAACATTCTCCACAAAATTAACGGTTGAATGTATAGCGTCCTCCATACAATGTTTAGCCAGTTCTTTCGGATCGGAAGAATTTAAGTATCTTGCCGGAATAATAACGTCTGTATCGATGTTATCCCCATATTTAAAAACAGTACCGTTTGCTTTCATTTCAAAACCTCCTATGATTAAACACTTTCAGGACTTGTAATCTTTCCGGTAATAGCGGAAGCGGCGGCAACAGCCGGACTGCAAAGATAAACTTCCGATTCCGGATGACCCATACGTCCGATGAAATTACGATTTGTTGTAGATAAAGCTCTTTCGCCTTTAGCGAGAATACCCATATGACCGCCGAGACAAGGTCCGCAGGTAGGAGTTGAGAACACGCATCCCGCCTCAACAAAAGTTTTTGCTATGCCCTCGTCAATACATTGCAGATAAATGTTTTGAGTACCAGGTAAAATAATAACCCTGAGCTTAGGATCAACTTTTTTACCTTTAAGAATTTGAGCGGCTATTCTTAAATCGTCCATTCTTCCGTTAGTACATGAACCGATTACAACCTGATCAATCTCAATATCACCCGCCTCGTCAATAGTTTTTGTATTCTCAGGAAGATGCGGGAAAGAAACCGTCGGTCTTAAAGAAGATAAATCAATCTCATAAACAGCGTCATATTCGGCGTCAGAATCAGCCTCAAAAACAGTATACTCCTTGTTTGAGTGTTCTTTAACATACTCGAGAGTTTTTTCATCAACAGGGAAAATACCGTTTTTTCCGCCCGCCTCAATAGCCATGTTAGCAATAGTAAATCTGTCGTCCATAGAAAGATACTCAAGACCGTCGCCGACAAACTCCATAGACTTGTATAAAGCCCCGTCAACGCCTATCATACCGATAATATGTAAAATAATATCTTTACCGCTCACCCATTTCGCCGGTTTATTTTTAAGAACAAATTTCAAAGCTGAGGGCACCTTAAACCAAGCCACGCCTCTCGCCATTCCGACAGCCATATCCGTGCTTCCCACACCTGTGGAAAAAGCCCCCAAAGCGCCGTAAGTACAAGTATGCGAATCCGCCCCTATAACAACGTCACCAGGAACAACAAGACCAGCCTCCGGTAAAAGACAGTGCTCAATACCCATCTGTCCAACCTCAAAATAATTTTTAACGCCTTTTTCATTGGCGAACTCTCTTATAATTTTACAATGCTCCGCCGATTTAATATCCTTATTAGGTGTAAAATGGTCTGGAACAATAGTAACCTTATTTTTGTCAAAAACATCTTTAACTCCGATTTTGTTAAACTCTTTAACAGCCACGGGAGTAGTAACATCGTTGCCGTGAACGATGTCAAGTTTAGCCTCAATAAGCTGTCCCGCCTTAACCGATTCAAGACCGGCGTGAGCCGCCAAAATTTTTTGAGTCATAGTCATACCCATAGTATAATCCTCCTTAATTTATCTTTAAGAACTCGGTTCAAAAATAAAATTTTTTTACTCATATAATTTTACAAATACGTTTTAAACTTAAACTCAATATCTTTAATAAGTTTATATTCAATAGAATCAACAAGAGCGAGCCAGCTCGCCTCAATAATATCGTTAGAAACCCCGACAGTAGACCAGTTGTCATTGCCGTCGCTCGACTCAATGAGAACACGCACCTTAGAAGCCGTGGCGGTTTTGCTGTCAAGCACTCTAACTTTATAATCCGTGAGATGAACGTCGGAAAGCTGAGGATAAAAAACCTCCAGAGCTTTTCTTAAAGCCGTGTCAAGAGCGTTTACAGGTCCGTCTCCCTCGGCGGCGGTAATCTCCGTCTTGTCATCAACTATAACTTTAATGACCGCAGACGCGCTTCCGCCCTCCGAATAAGGCTGTTCTCCTATAGTTTTTAAATTTACCAGCTCAAAAAACGGCTTGTACTTTCCAAGAGTCTTTCTTATAAGAAGTTCCAAAGAACCCTCGGCTCCCTCAAATTGATAACCGTTATACTCAAAGTCTTTAAGCTTTTTAATAACCAAATCCGTTTCAGGCGAGTTTTTCTCAATGTCCGGAACTATTTTTCTAATCATTGATAAAATAGTACTGCGTCCGGCGACCTCACTTGTAAGGAACTTTCTCTCGTTCCCCACAACCGACGGATCAATATGCTCAAAACTGTGTGGCGCCTTACTTACGCCGTCTATATGCATACCGCCCTTATGAGCGAAAGCGCATTTTCCCACAAAAGGCATAATATCGCTTAATTTAAAATTAGCGATTTCTGAAATTTTTCTCGCGGTGTGAGTGAGATTTTCCACATTCTCCTCAGGGATACATAAATAATCCCGTTTTACCTGTAAATTAGCTATAACGGTAGATAAAGCGGTGTTTCCGCATCTCTCTCCAAAACCGGTAAAGGTTCCCTGAACACTGTCAGCCCCCGCGGCTACAGCCATAACAGTATTGGCTACGGCCATACCGCAGTCGTTATGGCAATGTATGCCTATGGAAACTGAGCTGAATTTCTCACACACAAACTTGGTAATATCATATATCTCGTCAGGAAAACAGCCTCCGTTTGTATCGCATAAAGCTATACAGTCCGCTCCGGCGGAGGCTGCCGCCTCCAATGCTTTCATGGCGTACCCTTTGTTATTTTTATACCCGTCAAAAAAATGCTCAGCGTCAAAAATAACTTCTTTTCCAAGATTTTTAAAATAAAGAATTGTCTCGCTAATCATTTTTAAATTTTCATCTAACGTAGTATGTATTATATCCGTAACATGAAAATCCCAGCTCTTCCCGAATATAGAAACAGTGTCAACTCCAGCGTTTACAAGAGATTTAATGTTCTTATCTTCCTCAACGGTAATATTGCGCCTTCTTGTGCTCCCAAAAGCCACAATCTTAGAATTACTTAGCTCGACATTTTTAATTTTCTCAAAAAATTCCAAATCTTTTGGGTTAGACCCCGGGTTGCCCGCCTCAATATAACTAACGCCTAATCGGTCAAGAGCCTTTACTATTTTTATCTTATCCTCAACAGAAAAGGAAATTCCCTCTCCCTGCGCTCCGTCTCTCAAAGTTGAGTCAAAAACATCTATTTTTTTGTTCATGTTCTCGCCTCCCCGCGTTATTTATTATAGTCTGTTATTCCCAGTCTGTTTCCAAACGGGTCCTCAAACTCAACGGCATACCCTGTTTTTATTTTAAAGGGTTCTGATAAAAAAGCAATACCCTTTTCTCTCATTTCCTTATATTTCATCATAACATCGGATACCTCAAACCAAATAGTCGGTTTTAAATCCTTAAATTTGTTTTTATCTTTCAAAATTATGGCGGGTTCCTCACCGCCCACATTAAAAGCCGCCATTCCTTTGTCGGAAAAATCGAATTTCATTTTCAGCCCTAATAACTCCTCATAGTATCGTTTAGCGTCTTCCAAATTGTCAACAGGAAGAAAAAAATTATCATAATTTTTCACGGTAAACCTCCCTGATTTTCCTTAAAATATCAAATTATATAAAAATATATCTACACAACAACAAACTACACCTTTTATAAAAAACTTTATAACCTTTAATAGACCTTATATACCTCTCCATTTACCAAAAAATGTTAATTTAAAAACTTATAATTTACTTTATACTTCTGACAAACTCAATAATAAATTTAAGAAACCGCCCGACGGAAAAACAAAGCTTTTACCGTCGGACAATTACCTATAAACTGTCAATTAATTTAAAATAAACAAAAAATCTCGTTCCATTTAACTCGCTTGTCTTTATAGCGTCTCGTAAAATTTTCAGCGCGAACCAATAAAAGAATTATTTAAATATACGCTTTTTTAGAACTTGCCCGTTCATTATTTTACTGGTTCGCTATAAGTTAACTTACTATAAACCGTTATTTAATTTAATTATTTAGTAGTCCAGCTCATCATTTTTCTAAGTTCTTTGCCGACTTTTTCCATAGGATGCTCAGCTTCCATTCTTCTTGTGGCGTTAAAATTAGTTCTTCCAATTCTGTTCTCAAGTATCCAATTTCTCGCGAAAGTACCGTTTTGAATTTCTTTAAGAACCTTTTTCATCTCTTTCTTCGTCTCTTCAGTAATAATTCTCTTTCCTACCTGATAATCGCCGTATTCAGCAGTATCGGAAATAGAATATCTCATATATGAAAGACCGCCTTGATTACAAAGGTCAACAATAAGCTTCATTTCGTGGAAACACTCAAAATAAGCGCTTTCAGGCTCATAACCAGCCTCAACCAAAACCTCAAAGCCGCACTTCATAAGTTCTGAGACACCTCCGCAGAGAACAGCCTGCTCGCCAAATAAATCTGTTTCGGTTTCCTCTCTGAAAGTTGTCTCCAAAACGCCTGCTCTGGCTCCGCCGATTCCAAGAGCGTAAGCGAGACCTATATCATGAGTGTCTCCCGATGGGTCTTGATAAACGGCGATGAGGCAAGGAACACCTTTACCCTCTTGATACTGGCTTCTTACTGTGTGGCCAGGTCCTTTAGGCGCTATCATAAATACGTTTACGTCAGCGGGAGGTACAATCTGCCCGAAATGAATGTTAAACCCATGAGCGAAAGCGAGATATTTTCCCGCTGTAAGATTTGGCTCAATGCTTTCTTTGTAAAGAGAAGCTTGCTTCTCATCATTAATGAGAATCATAATAACATCAGCGGCTTTAGCGGCGTCAGCGGCGGTAGCGACTTTAAGTCCCGCTTCCTCAGCTCTCGCCCATGATTTGCTTCCCTCATAAAGACCAACGATAACATCTACTCCCGACTCGTGTAAATTAAGAGCGTGGGCGTGTCCCTGACTGCCGTATCCGATAATAGCGACTGTTTTGCCTTTTAATAAACCTAAATCACAATCTTCCTGATAAAATAATTTTGCCATTTTAAATTCCTCCAAAAAATAATTAAAAATTTTCACGGAAAAACTGATTTTTAAGCTACAGCGAATTTAGCAATTCACAAAGTTTTTATAACGAAACAATAAAATAATTCCCTTATATATCAGATTTTATTAAAACCCACCTGTTCATTCTTTTATTATTTCGCTATAGTAAAACAAACTTTTTTAATATAGCCTGATTATACTATAGGCTCTAATAATCAGCGTTTCCTTTTATAAAGTTCGCCTAAGAAATTAATCCTCGGCTATAATAGGTTTTTTAATCTTTTTAATAGGATTATTTCCCCTGCATAAAGCGGTTAATCCCGTACGGACAATCTCCTTGATGCCGAAAGATTCCATAAGTTCGGTAAAAGCTTTAATTTTGCCCTCGTCGCCTGTAATCTCAATAGTTAAAGATTCGGTAGCGACGTCAATTATGTTTGCCCTGAAAATATCAACAATATTTATTACATCCGCTCTTGTCTCTCTCTTCGTGTTGACTTTAACAAGAGCTATTTCTCTGAAAACCGCCCTCTGCGCGTCAAGCTCAACGACTCTCACAACATCGACAAGCTTCTGAACCTGTTTAATGATTTGATCAATATTATCACAGTAAACGACTATTGTGATACGTGATTTGTCAGGTTCTTCCGTAACACCGACGCTTAAACTGTCGATATTAAATCCTCTTCTCGAAAAAAGTCCTGTGACACGGCTTAAAACGCCGGCTTGATTTTCAACCAAAATAGATAAAACATGTCTGTTCATGGCATTCCCTCTTTCCATAGTCAAAAGACTACTTATTTAATCGAGCGGTCGCTGATAATTTTAGCTCTTCGCTCCTATGTACGAAGCGCTTGCCGTCTTTGGGCGGCTAATTTTGTTTCGCGCCCCTGTATATAAAAAACCCCGTCCCGCAAAACGCTTGTAAGGGACGAGGATATACACGTGTTACCACCCTAATTCAATTCAGATGAATTCTCAATAGACTCAAAAAAGCCTTAGCCTGTAACGGGGCTTCCCGATTACCTCTTACTAAATTTTCAGAGGAACTGCTCATGGGTGATAAATCCGATAATAAATTTATTGCCTCGCACCAAAACGGCAACTCTCTGAAAATTTAGTAAATCAAATTTTTGTCCCAATCTCAGCATTTAATACTATAGCAATCGTAAAACTGCCGAGACAAATCAATAAAACATCTTAATAAGTGCCTTTTAAAATTTATAAAACTCATTTCCTCCGTTTTATCGTTTTGTCATAAATTAAATCACTAAAATCTAATTTAAAAACATTTTATCAAACTATCACATAAAAGTCAACATATTTTTTATTAATTCCGTAGAAAAATCGTTCACGGAAAAACAATAAAAATTTATCAAAAAGCTTTCTCTCCCAGTTTAAGAGACGGATAAGCGTTTAAATCCCAATCATCAAAACTCCCGCCCATATATTTAAAATAGGCGGCTGAGCCAATCATAGCGGCATTGTCCGTACAAAGCACAGGCTTTACGACATTGAGAGTAATTCCCTCTTTCTCACAGGCCTCTCTCATTGATTTTCTTAAAAAAGAATTAGCGGAAACCCCTCCCGCCATAGCGGCGCTTTTAATCCCGAATTTCTTACATGCCAAAATCGTCTTCATAACAAGTACATCCACAACCGCCTGCTGAAAAGAAGCGGCCACATCCTCAGGAAAAATTTTTCCGCCTGTCATTTTCGCTTTGTTCAAATAATTTAAAACCGCCGACTTAAGCCCGCTGAAACTAAAATCAAGACTGCTGTTATCAAGTGTAACTCTTGGAAAATCAATGGCTGACGAATTACCTCTTTTTGAGAGCTTGTCAATTTCAGGACCTCCCGGATAAGGAAGCCCAATGGCTCTAGCAACTTTGTCATAGGCCTCTCCAGCGGCGTCGTCTCTTGTTTTCCCTAAAATCTCATACTCACTATAATCTTTTACATAAACAAGATGAGTATGACCTCCTGAAACCACAAGACAAATAAAAGGAGGCTTCCAGTCGTCATTTTCAATATAATTGGCGCATATATGCCCCTCTATATGATGTACGCCTATCAGAGGCTTATTCGAGGCGAAAGCTACAGCCTTAGCGTAAGAAAGCCCCACAAGAAGAGCGCCTACCAAGCCCGGACCGTAAGTCACGGCTACAGCCGAAACATCTGAAAGAGAAATCTCAGCCTGTAAAAGAGCCTCATAAATAACATCATCAATATTCTCAATATGTTTTCTTGATGCGATTTCAGGAACAACGCCGCCATATCTTTTATGTATGGCGATTTGTGAAGATATTACGTTTGACAAAACCTTCCTGCCATTTTCAACGACAGCCGCTGATGTTTCGTCACATGAGCTTTCAATAGCGAGTATAATAGCGTTTTTACTAACATCAAACATTTTTCTTTCCTCTTTTTAAATTAAAAATATTAAAAACAAATTTTCCCAGCAGCGCTAATATGACAACACATAAGCTAAAGGGCTTCATAACAAATAAAAACTCTGAAATAAATTTAAGTATCGCGCCAATTGAAAAACCGATATATATTAAAACCCTGTCTGTAAAATTTTTTGAGTTGTCAATAATCTCCTCAACAAAACCGCTGTCATAAAAAACATTGTTTTGAAGAACCTCAATAAACATAATCAACGCCGCAAATAGAGAAATCAGTCCAAGAATACATATTAAAAATTTTTCCGTTTTAAACTCTACTCCAGAAATATTTTTCATAACGTCTCCCTCAAACTCCTTTGATAAAATCATATTCTCTTTCTCTAAAACGTCGAAACTGTTAAATTCCTCGGAAATTTCACAATAAGCGAGAAATTCTTCCCTGCAATCGTCGCATTTGCCAATATGCTCGCTAAGCAGGAGCATTTCTTTCTCATTAATATTTCCCTCGACATATCTAAGCATAAATTTTTTATTTCTTTCACATTCCAAATTAAAAACCTCTAATCAATAATCAGTATATTCTTTTAAAAACCCATTTTTAAGCAATTTTCTGCCTCTGAAAATCCTGTTTTTAACTTTAGATAAAGATTGATTTGTAACATCGGCGATTTCCTGATAAGTCAGTCCCTTTTGATGGTATAAAACAATAGGTATTTTATACATTTCAGGAAGCTCCCCAACAAGTCTCTCAAGATTAAGCTTCTGCTCTTTTTTCAAATACTCGCTCTCAGGAGAAATATCAGTACTTGTGTCATAGGAAACATCTTCTATAGGAACCGTATCGCGTTTTTTCTTTCTTCTATAATCAATTATATGATTGGTCGTTATTCTCGTAATCCACGTTGAAAGCTTAAACTCATCAGAATATTTGTCAATATTTCTATAAACCTTAATAAAAACTTCCTGAGCGAGGTCATTGGCCTCTTCTTTATCATTTACCATTTTTAAAATAATTGAGTATACAAGATTTTTATATCGTGAGATAAGTATCTCAAAAAATTCCTCATCACCGTTAATACATTTTTTAATAACGTCATAGTCGGACAAATTTTCAGGGTCAATAATCTTTTTCATACAGTCACCGCCTAATTCTCAAATAAAATAGATTTGTTCATACGGTCATACCCTATAACCGTATGAGGAAAAATTTTCTTAACAAAAGATGAAAAGTTTTCAGGCTCAGTAAGAGCTGGACTGAAATGCGTCAGCCATAATTCTTTAACTTTTCCGTCCGCCGCGGCTTTAGCCGCCTCTGAAAATAATATATGCTTGTGCTCAACAGCTTTATCAATTTTTTCATCCTCGCCGTACATCCCCTCGCATATAAATAAGTCCGCGCCTTTAATAAAAGGAACAAGTTTCTCAAAAGGTCTTGTGTCAGTACAATAGCAAACCTTAATGCCTTTTCTCTCTCCTCCCAATACCATTTCAGGTTTATAAACCATATCGTTAAAAACAACCTCTCGCTCCTTTTGTAGAACAGACCAAAATTTCTTAGGAAGTCCAAGCTTTTCCGCTTTAGCGGCATCAAACTTTCCCTTTCTTCTTATGTTTATAGAATAGGCGAAACACGGAATCATATGCTCCGCTTTAACCGCCTTAATATATAGCTCGCCAAACTCAAAAACTTTTTGAAAATCCTCATTAATCTCAATAAGCTTGATATTAAAAGGAAGTTCAGGAGCGATTGTCATAAGTCCGTCAAAAATCCTTTTAAGTCCTTTGGGTCCTATAATAGTCAAATCCTCTGTTCTTCCGGAATTTCCTATAGTCAAAAGCATACCCGGAAGACCTGAGATATGGTCGGCGTGATAATGAGTAAAACAAATAACGTCAATATTTTTAAATCCCCAGCCAAGCATTTTCAAAGTAACCTGAGTACCCTCTCCGCAATCAATAAGTATGAGTTTCCCCTCGTATCTTAATAAAAGAGAGGTAAGAAACCTGTTCGGCAAAGGCATCATACCGCCCGTTCCAAGCAATGCTACATCAAGCATAAAATCAACCCTTCGCGTTATAATCAAAAAATAAAAAAATCTTAAACATGCTTATCATCAACTATCATAACTTATAATATCATAAAATAAATAATAAAAAAAGACCCGTCAAAAAATGTTTACAAATTATACACAGATTATTTATCTATAGCGTTTTTTAACTTCTCGGCTATTGTTAAAATTAGTCAAATCCCAATTTCGCTAAAGCGGTTTCATTTATATTTTTAATTATATCCAAATAGCAAAATAAGGAATAGATAAATCCAAAAAAAATTGATATATTAAAGAATTTTTTGTTAATTTGCGCTAAAAATTTCGCGAATTGCCATAATTTGAAAATAAGTAAATATTAAAACTCTCTTTGTTCTTTCAATCTCTTACATACAAAAAAAGCCACAGGTAAAAACCTTGGCATAAAAAATGGATGGGGAAGGATTCGAACCTTCGAAAGCTGAGCTAACAGATTTACAGTCTGCCCCCTTTGGCCACTCGGGAACCCATCCTCAGTATAATGTAAAATTAAAATAAATCATTATAAAGTATAAAAAATCGACCACTCAAAACTAAATACCAAAGAATTTTATCTCTTTCCACATTCTTTCCTTAGAAAGGAGGTGATCCAGCCGCACCTTCCGATACGGCTACCTTGTTACGACTTCACCCCAGTCACTGGCTTCACCTTCGGCTGCTCCTCCCTTTCGGTTAGGTCACAGACTTCGGGCGCTTCCAACTCCCATGGTGTGACGGGCGGTGTGTACAAGA
>CAJTVH010000021.1:45546-45828 GCA_910579745.1 uncultured Clostridia bacterium
GACCCGGGAACGCATTCACCGCGGCATTCTGATCCGCGATTACTAGCGATTCCGACTTCATGCAGTCGAGTTGCAGACTGCAATCCGAACTGGGACTGTTTTTTTGTGCTTTGCTCCCCCTCGCGGGTTCGCTTCACTCTGTTTCAGCCATTGTAGCACGTGTGTAGCCCAAAACATAAGGGGCATGATGATTTGACGTCATCCCCACCTTCCTCCGTGTTATCCACGGCAGTCTCCTTAGAGTGCCCGGCTTTCCCCGCTGGCTACTAAAAATAAGGGTTG
>CAJTVH010000022.1 GCA_910579745.1 uncultured Clostridia bacterium
CAGATAACATGAGAGTAGAACTGTGTATATCCACAATAGAAAATGCCTTTAAAGCATTCCCGTCTATCAGCGGAGCAATTATCCACAGTGACCGTGGGAGCCAGTATACAAGCGCATCCTACAGGGAAGAGTTAAAGCACTACGGGATCGTGCAGAGTATGAACAGCGATGGCGGAAGATGCCATGATAATGCACGTTGTGAAGCCATGTGGGCAAGGATGAAGGAGGAACTGCTGTATGGAAGATATAATACAAAGAAAATGACAATCGAGGAACTTAAAACCCTGATATGGAGATACTTTATTATCTATTGGAACAATCGGAGGATATGTTCAGCCAATGGCGGTTTGCCTCCAATGCTCAAAAGGAAACAGTATTATGAATCACTGGGGCAGGCAGCTTAAAGATTTCGTGAAGAAAAAGTGTAAAGGGATATTGACAATATCAATAATTTAAGAAAAGTAAGCGACTTTATTTGTGAGGAAAACGGAATTTCTGTTATTGAAAAAGAGCCTCAAAACCAACGTGAAAATCTAAAGAAGAGCATTGATAATGCTGTCTTAAATTCAAATAATTTTGATGACTTTTTAGGTTATATGCAATCCCAAAAATATGAAATAAAGAGAGGTAAATATCTTTATTTTAAAGGTGAAAAAAACAAAATGTTTTTTAATACAAAGCTTTTAGGTACGGCATATACAGAGAAAAGTATCAGAAAAAGAATCGAAAATCATATAGAAATTAAAAACCATAAAATACATATTTACGATGATAAAATCGTGAAAATGTCGTACAGAAAAAGGCTTAAATTATCTATTGATAATACTCTGAAAACCGCAGAGAATTATGATGATTTTCTTAGACTTTTACGTTCTGAGGATTATGAAATTAAATTCGGAAAACATATTGCCTTTAAGCATATTACAGGCAGTCGGTTTATTAGGGCTGAAAGTTTGGGAATTGAATACAGCGAAGATATGTTAAAGATGTATTTCATCAATAATGAAGAATATCAAAAACTGAAAACGGAAATTGATGAAATAGGTTGATAGAATTATTGTTTCTGATAAAGCTTATAAAAATAAATACATTGAAAGTCAGAATGTGAATATCCAAATTCGTATCTTAAATTATCTGAATGAAAACGGAATTAAAAGCCTTGACGAATTAAACGCAAAACTTGAGAAATCTCAAAAGCAAGCCGTTATTAATAATCAGAATATCCAAAATATCAACACGCAGATTTCAGAAAAAAAGGAAATTATACACTCTCTTAGAATGTATTGGCAATATAAGCCTGTCGTTACAGAATTACGAAAAATAAAATCGCCCAATGAACAGGAACAATACAAAGCCAAAAATAAAAAGCAGCTTGACGGATATAATAAATCTGTTGAGATTATCAACCGTTCCAAAAAGCCTGACGGAACAATTCCAAAAGCTGTTGATTTAAACCTTGAAATCGAAAAACTTGAAATGCTGAAAAATAGTATTATTGCCCGGCAAAATAAAGTTAAAGCCGAATTGTCAGTTTATGAAAATCTGAAATATAATATTAATCAGATTTTAAGCAAAGACAGCATACAAGAACAAACGCAGAAAAACAATAACAGAAAATTAAAACAGTCATTGCAGCTATAAACACAAAACCTCCGGATTGATTATTTGGAGGTTTTATACAGACGATGATTAAATATCACCGTCTGTGCCGAGTGCGGCTGCGAAAGCAGCATATACCTTTATGCACGAGTGCGCATTCGCCGGAGGCTTATATATTCGGCGAATTTTAATCGCCGAATATATAATAATATTTTTTCTTGATTTTCTGTATTATAGTAATTTTAAATTCTGTACTTTCAAATAATTCAATCTGGCATTTAAAATCTATTAAAATTTATCCTGTACCAATCCCACAAAAACTATTACCTCATATTAGGAAATCATTAAACAGTTAAACAAACTATTTGATGATTAATATATTCAGTTGTCAAGGAGCATTTTATTATTTAAAAACAGTAAAAATCCTATTGCGAAAAATACAGAAAGGGAAAAGTATTTTCCGCAAAACAGGCAATAATTATTTAAGCTAAATTAAATTTCGTAATATTCATAATAAGTTTACTTTCCAGTCTGTGACGCAGTTCCTCATCAATGCACAAGTGTGGAATGCCTTGTTCATCATAGAGAGTTCTCATTGACAAAACGGCAATATAACCGTTATAGTGTTTTAATACTTTATCAATAGCACAGGAATTACCGTTTGCCGCTGACACAATTATAGAGAATGGAAGTAAGTTTTCTGGTGTATTGATTGGTGTATTATTCACTACGTTTTCCCTCCATAAATTTTTTTAATTCTTTTAATATACTTGTACGTCTGTACTGAACAGTAGAGCGTACCATATTAAGCTTATTCGCAATTTCTCTGTCGCTCATATCAAGAAAATATGAAAGAAGAATAATGTCACGCTTATGTCCGGGTAAATTTTTCAGAGCCTGTGCAATACTTTCATCATTTACGATTACATCACAGTTTAAAACACTGAATATATGCGTATCTGCAAAGTATGTATCATACACGCTGAGTTTGTCGATTTCTTTATTTGACAAATCTGAAAAAGTAACCTCACACATTCTGAGTTTGTTCAATTCTTTGTAATAATTGCGAAGTTCATTTTTAATATTTTTTTACAAAAACTGTCAAACGTATGGCGCTTATGTTCCTTATAGGAGTTTTCCATTTTCTCACCTCCTTTCACTATTGCAAAAGAAGGTTAATAAATTTCCCTTTCATCACTACTACATCAAAAATCTTGTTTCTGCCAAAAAAAATAAAAATTTTTTTATATAAATGTAAAAATTCCGACAAAACATAAAAGTTTAGTCGGAATTTTGTATTATAATATCTATTTAATTGAGTTGTTATATCAATTTCAAAAGTATAAGTGTTCGTTGAGAGGATTTGTGATTTTTCAAATAAAAATATATATTTATCACTTTTTCTAAGCAGTACCCCAAAATTTATAATCAATTGCATAAAAAATTCCTCCAAACATCAGACGATATTCGGAGAAAAAATTTAGGTCTAATAAATAAAGCCTGCCACAGCGTTTGACAGGATTTTACCCAAATTATCGGCTCTGCGTCTTACAGTTACATTAGCTCCTGCGTCTTTGCGTCTGGCTCTTTAATAACAGTTATATTAAATTGTTTTGCGTTTACTAAAGTTTCATTTTTACATTTCGGACAAAACAGCGGAAAATTTTTTAGTTCTGTATCTTCACGCAATTTTATCCTTGTTTTGTTATGACATATCGGGCATAATACCCATTGATTATTTTCATTTTGCATATATTTCACCTCAACATTATATAATGTGACGCATTTATATGCAGGATACTCACATAAAATAACGCAGAACCGATAACAGCAAATTATCTGTAATTACGGCTCTGCGTCAGGCGTCAGGCTCTACAATATTGTCAGGTGACATATGGTTATTGCTGATATATTTTATTAACTATCTCCATATTTAAACATTTGACATTTACTATATTTTCCTGTTTGCATTTTGGGCAAAACAGCGGAAAATTTTCCAATACAGTATTCTTTTGTATTTTTATACGGGTTTTATTATGACATACAGGACAAAACAGCCATTCATTTTCTTGTTTCAATTTTTTCACACTCCTTAAATAAGATAATATTTTAAATATAAGTATATTTTGATTTATTTAGATAAATATATTGATATACTATATCATTTATATTTTATTGTTTGAGTTATAAAATGTAATAAAGTGATTTGTTATGTCAAATAGACAGCATACTTATAATTTTAAACCATTGGGTCAAGCTATAAAAGACGCCCGCAAGGCAATGGGAATGACAAGAGAACAATTAGGAGAGAAATTAAATCTTGCTCCCCGATACCTTGTGTCAATCGAAAACGAAGGACAGCATCCAAGTTTGCAGGTTTTTTATGAACTTGTAACCCTCTTTAATATATCGGTAGACCAATTCTTTTTTAAGCCAGTACCAAAACATTCAACACTTAGGAAACAAGTAGACAGCTTGATTGACAGTATATCCGAAAAAGATTTACCGATTGTTGAAGCAACGGCAAGAGGAATTATAGAAACAAGGTCAGAAGTGGAAAATTAACATTTTTCCATTTCTTTTTCTTTACATCACTTTATATAATAATATTTACAATAAATCCTGTACAAAGTGAAAAAACAATAACGAAAACAATATATAAAGCAAAATTTTTTACTCCGAGCACAATTTTTAAAGCACTTAAATTTGTAATTTTTGTTGACGGTCCTGTTATCATAAAGGAAGCAGCCGCACCCATACTCATACCGCTTGCAAGCCATTGCTGCAAAAGAGGAATCGTACCTCCTCCGCAAACATAAAGAGGAACACCTATTGTTGCCGCCATAAGTACGCCAAAACCACGGTTATTTACAAATAAATTAGCAAAGGCTTCCTGTGGTATATATCGTTGATATAATGCCGTTAAAATAATACCAATTAAAAACCACAAACCTGTTGCTTTTATATTTCTTCCTATATTTTTAAGAAGTCTTATAAACATATTAGGGTCTGTATCTCTGCTTGCTCTTTCAGAAAATCCTTTAAAATTAAAGAAATTTTTATTTTTATAAAATATCCTTACAAACAACCCAGCCGCAATTCCGCATAAAAAGCACTCAATAAATCTTATTGATAAAGCGGTTCGTCCAAGTGCGGAACTGTATATTAAGAGTTGAGGATTTAACAAAACAGACGACATCATAAAAGCCGCAAGATAATCATCTTTCATACCTTTTTGAGAAAAGGTCGCCGCTATCGGAATTGTTCCATACATACAAAGCGGAGATAAAATTCCTAAAAAACTTGCGGGAATAAGACCTATAATTCCCAAATGCTTTTCTTGAATATTTACAAAAATACTATGTATTTTATCCTTGCAAAACACAGATACAACTGAACCTATTACAATACCCAATGCCCAATACGGCAGTATTTGTCTTAACTGTACTTCAAAATAATACCATAGATAAATAAATTCTCTTTGCAGTATTTCAGCCATTAAATCACTCTCCTATATGATTTATCATACTTGCTGTATATCCAGCGCCAAAACCATTATCAATGTTTACAACCGTTACGCCGCTTGCACAAGAATTAAGCATTGATAAAAGGGCTGAAACACCGCCGAATGAAGCCCCATAGCCAACACTTGTAGGAACAGCGATAACAGGGCAGTCAGCCATACCTCCTATAACGCTTGCCAACGCTCCCTCCATTCCTGCAACGGCAATGATTACTTTTGCTCTCATAATATCTTCTGAATGAGCGAGAAGTCTGTGTATTCCCGCAACACCTACATCATATAATCTTACAACCTTATTTCCAAGTACCTCAGCTGTAAGCGCCGCTTCTTCCGCAATAGATATATCGCTTGTGCCTCCTGTTGCTACGACTATTGTTCCTTTAGTATCGGCTTTTGGAAATTCGCCCGCAACTCCTATGTTTCCTACTTCAAAATATTGTATATCAATAAAACTGTTTACAATATCACTTTTTTCTTTTGAAAGTCTTGTAATCAATATTGTTTTCTGTCCTTTGCCGACAAGAGCCTTTGCGATTTTTGCAATTTGTTCTCCTGTTTTTCCCGCACCGTAAATTACCTCACCAATGCCTTGACGAATTACCCTATGTGTATCAACTTTAGCAAAACCTAAATCCTCAAAAGGCTGATTTTTAAATTTAATCACTGCTTCGTCTATATCAATTTTTCCGTTTGCAACCTGTTTCAAAATATTTTTAAGTTCATTCTGATCCATAAAACACTCCTGTAAATTTGGTATAAAATACTTCTTTTTATTCAAAAATGCCGCCATAAAAAAATGATATATAGTATTATAGCGATATTTAATTTATTATTAAGAGGAAATTAAAATTATAAAGAAATTATTTACTATTTATTAAAGCCTTTTTCAATCGACCATTTGGGTCTTTTACAAAAACAATTGCTGTAATAAGCAATAGCATAGATTTTACCTCCTGTTTAAAGGTATTCTTTCCGGAATGGGAACAGTTTTTTCAATATGTTTAGCTGTCATTACCATAATCGCCCATACACCTGTTATCAAAACAGCCATACCTATACCGGATGTTGCCATTTCAAAAAGCATTTCTTGTGTACTTGCAGAATCAGCAGCATCTGTCAGAAATGGAAAGAAAGGTACAATCTCACCGTGCCAAACGTGTTCAAAAGCAAGAAGTGCTGAACCACCCCAAAGCATATTGTTAAGCCAGTTCATTTTTTCAATAAACATATTTTGCTCTTTACCTTCTTTATGATTTTTGTCTGCTTTCTTTTTTACTATTGTTGTAACAATAGCTTCTGTTGCTGGTACTATAAAACAAGCCATAATTAAGCCCCTCCTTAAATTTTTATTAATCAATATTTACTAAATTATATTTTCTGCTGCCTAAACCAATTTTTTCAGCGTGTTCAAGCGTATGAATACCATTTCTTGATTCAATTCTTTCAATCAATGCTCCGCTTTCACTCTTATCTGTATTATAAACAATATCAACACAAGCCTGGTCTAAAGCAACAGGGTCGTATGAAGCAAGAATACCGACATCGTTCATTTCGGGTTCTGCCGGATTTCCATCGCAGTCACAATCAACAGATAAATGGTTCATAACACTTATGTAAACAATTCCTCCATCGTTCTGTTTATTATTATGAACAGCCTGTGCCGCTTCTGCCATTGACTCTAAAAATTCATCCTGTGTACCGCCGTCCCAGCTTGTTTCACTGTGTCCACCGGAATGAATATACGTTTTTCCTTGACTTGACCCAATACCAATTGAGATATTTTTAATTGCACCGCCGAAACCACCCATAGCGTGTCCCTTAAAGTGAGAAAGCACAAGCATAGAATCATAGTTTTCATAATTTTTTCCTACAATATCATATTTCAGATTTTCGGCTTTATCGCTTACAGGAATTTGAATTGAACCATTTTCGTCCATAATATCAACATCCGCGATAGCTGTAAATCCGTGGTCTTGTGCTACTTGTTTATGTAAAGCAGTTTCCGTTCTTGAACCGCCGTATGCAGTGTTACACTCTACTATTGTTCCGTTTACACTCTGTACCAAACCTTTTATAAGGTTAGGGTCAAGATAGTGTGTATTTCCTGCTTCACCTGTTTAAAGTTTTACAGCAACTTTTCCGGAGGGTGTAAACTTAAGTTGATTATAAATATTCATCAATGCCTCCGGTGAAATATCGGTTGTCATATAAACAACAGGGGCGTTTTCGTTTTTGTTTTCTGTTTTATTTTCGGTAATATTCTATGATACAATAGTTTTGTTTTCTTCATTTGCCCTTTTTGATGTAATTGTTATTGTCTGTGTATTTACATTCCAATCAACATCAAATCCAAAACTTTTCGCAATAAAACGAATTGGCAGCATTGTTCTTCCATTAATTACAGTGGGCGCTGTATCAAGGATATTTTCCGAATCATTGAGGTAAGCTGTTGTTGAATCTAAAGTAAGAACAATCTTATTATTTTCATAATTAAGAGTTGTCTGACGTGCAGAGCCATTCCATTCAACACTTCCTCCAATTTCTTCAATAAGCGCACGAACAGGCACAAGTGTTCTTCCGTTTGCAATTACAGGTACTGTACCGTTTTCATCAATTTTAATTTTTTCTCCGTCAGCTGTCATAACAGGATTGTCAATCTGCATAATTATTTCCGATTTGCTTTCTGCCGCAAGTACTTCTTTTTTTACAGATGTATCAATTTTACCTGAAAACATAAAAGCGGCAGTACAAATAACAGTAATGGCGGCTGTAAAACAAAAACCTCTTTTTAATCTGTACTTCATTTAAAATTCCTCCTTCTAAAAAGATGAGTATTTTATGGATTTTTTATTAAACCACCTTCTTCCAAAATATAGGCAATACCGCATAATTATAATTTCACAGCTTTGGATGATATTTCCCATTACTACGTCAAAAGCTCTTATCATAGGCTCCGACTATGATAAGAGCTTTTTCCTTACACTGAAAAATATCATCTCAAACCTGTTTTATTGAATTATGCGGTATTGCCTATAATACACACAAACTTTTTCAATTATAAACTTTCTGCCCATTCTTTAAGAGTGTTCTCGCTTGTGTTGGCGTTAAAGCGTTTTCCTTCTTTCAGTATAGCACCTTTGCAGGAAACTTTAAGTTCTCTGTTTGTGTTTCCCATACCACTGCCTCCGGACGTTGCGAAAGGTATAACAGTTTTTCCGGTTAAATCATATTGTTCAAGAAATGTATTAATAATAGTCGGTGCAACATACCACCAAATAGGAAAACCAACGTATATAACGTCATATTGTTCAATATTACCAATTTTGTCAGCGACAGCCGGTCTGAAATCCTTTTTTTCTTTCATTTCAATACTTGAACGGCTTTTAGGATTATTCCAGTTAAGGTCTGCTTCTGTATAGGGCTGTTCGGGTTTGATTTCAAATAAATCTGCTCCGACAGCATTTGATAATGTTTTTGCAAGTTTTGCGGTAACACCGCTTGCTGAAAAATACGCTACTAATTTTTTACTCATTTTTATTGCCTCCTTATTTATTATTTAATATCATTTTTAATACTGTTTAACCACTCTGTAATTTCATCACTTGAAGCACTGCCGCTGAAACGCCTGCCGTCAAGCCAATTTGCAGGGCTTAATTTTTCTAAATTTTTAGCGCTTGAGCCAATAGAACTGCTTCCCGACGTACAGAAAGGAATTATGATTTTTTCTGATAAATCATAACTTTCAACAAATGTACTCATAATTTTTGGCGCTTGTCCCCACCATATTGGATATCCTAAAAATATAACATCGTATTCATCAATATTTTCAATCACATTACTGACTTCAGGTCTTGCACTTTCGTCATTCATTTCTATACTTGTACGACTGTTATCATTTCCATAATTTAAATCCTCTTCTGAATAAGGTTCTTTAGGAATAATTTCAGCCAAATCAGCATTAAGCTCAGAAGCTATTTTCTCCGCAACTCCCTTTGTATTGTTTGTTGCTGAAAAATACGCTACAAGTATATTTGAATCATTCTCAGGCTCAGGAGTTTCATCTTTGATATATTCTGGTTCGGTTATTTGCTCATCAGCTATTTCGGCGGTGCTTTCTGTATTTTCTTCTGATGTGTTTTCAGATGTATCATTTTCTGTAATAATTATTGTTTTATTGTTTTCATTCCATTCAATATTAAATCCAAAACTTTCCGCAATAAATCTGATTGGAAGCATTGTTCTGTTGTTTATAATAATAGGCGCTGTATCAAGAGTCTGAACTTTATCATTAAGCAAAGCCTGCGTACTATTAATTGTTAATACAATTTCATTTTCATTATGTGTAAGAATAACTTCTTTTGTATCATTATTCCAGTTTACATTTCCATCAAAATTTTCGATTACCGCACGAACAGGCAAGAGAGTCCTCCCGTCAACTATAACTGGTTTTGTGTCATAGCCTTCGTCAACAGCCTTTTCCTCACCATTTACTGTCATTACAGAATTATCAATTTGAAGAAAAACAGACGTTTGGGCAGCGTTTACAAAGAAAGTATTAAAAAATACACAAATAAAAAGCAGCATAAAAACTGATATAACTTTCTTAAACATAATTTTATCCTCCTGTATTTTACAAAAAAATTTAACTTTTTATTATTTATTATAAATACAAGGAAACAACTGATTGATGTCAAAAAATACCTTTGTCAGGTCAAAGACTATTCGCTCTTTTTCTTCGCAAAAACGCTCATAACCGACGGCGTCTAACAATGCCTTTGTATTCAGCGGGAGTCTGCACTCTCCGCTGAATACAACAGTAAATAACAATAAATATCTTACTTCTGTATCATTAAATCAGTGTTTCCTTATAATTGTTTTATAAACTCATTTTAAGAATTTCAATAACGTCTTTTGTGTTAAGCGGAACATAAGCACTTTCAAGGTGTCCAGTTTTAACAGCTTTTTTTGCCATTTCCTCAAATTTTGACGAGTCAATATTAAATTCTTTAAGAGTTGAAGGAAGTCCTATATTTTTGAAAAATTCTTCTGTAGCGTTAATACCTTTATTGGCAATATCATATTTGTCATTGCTGTTTGCTATTCCCCATACATTGATGGCATATTCACAAAATTTATCAACGGTTTCATCTGAAAGAACATATCTCATCCATTTAGGAGTAATAGCCGCAAGACCCGCACCGTGTGTTATGTCATATTGAGCACTTAACTCGTGTTCAATATAATGACAGCTCCACATAAAATTTTTGCCTGTTGCTGTAAGTCCGTTTAAAGCCAAAGAACTTGACCACATAAGCTGTGCTCTCGCTTCATAGTCATTAGGATTTTCTAACGCAATAGGTGTGTATTTGATAATTGTTTTTAAAAGTCCTTCGCTTATTGCGTCAGGTACCGCCGCCTGTTCTTTGTCAAAGTAACTCTCTATAATATGGGACATCATATCAGCTGAGCCTGACGCAGTTTGATAAGGAGGAACTGAAAAACTATTTTCGGGATTAAGAACAGCTATTTTAGGCAGCAAGTATGGATGTCCCATAAGAAGTTTTTCGTGAGTATTTTCATTTGAGATTACAGCAGCACAGTCCATTTCACTTCCGGTAGCCGCTAATGTAAGAACAACAGCAATAGGGAGTGCTTTTGTAATTTGACCTTTTCCTATAAGCAAATCCCACGAATCTCCGTCATAATATGCCGCCGCCGCAATAGCCTTTGAACAGTCAATAGTGCTGCCTCCGCCTACAGCAAGTATCATATCTATATTTTCTTTTTTACAAATTTCAGCGCCCTTATTTACACTTGTTACTCTTGGATTTGGCTCAATTCCACCAAGTTCAAAAATTTCAAAATCTTTTAAAATTTCTTTGAGTTTATCATACAAGCCTATTTTTTTAATGCTGCCGCCGCCATATGTAAGCAAAATTCTCTTTCCAAAGCCTTTTAACTTTTCAGGCAATAAATTTTCCTGTTCTTTGCCAAATAAAACATCTGTTGTAACACAAAATTCAAAATTTTTCATATAGCACTATCCTTTCATTTATATTTATTTCAATTTTCCATATGTTTCATCATCAACAGCTTCAAGCCACTCATTACTTGTGTTTTCTCCCGGCACCTCAACAGCAAGATGAGAAAACCAACTATCAGGAGCGGCTCCGTGCCAATGCTTTACACCGGCAGGAATATTAACAACATCTCCGGGATTAAGCTCTTGTGCTTCTTTTCCCCATTCCTGATAATATCCCCTGCCGTTTACACAAACAAGAATTTGACCGCCGCCTTTATCTGCTTTGTGAATATGCCAGTTATTGCGGCATTTAGGCTCAAATGTTACATTAAAAATTCCAACTTGTTCTGTTGAGAGAGGAGAAAGATAGCTTTGTCCTATAAAATATTGTGCGAAACCATCGTTAGGTTTTCCAACAGAGAAAACCATACTGTTCTCGTGTGCTTCTCTTGTACCATTATTTGTGTTTTTTTCTGACATAATAAAATCCTCCTTAATCTTTTATATTGTTTTTCTTTAACCATTGTGCAATATCACCAGAAAGTTCTGCCCCGCCTGAATAGTGAATAGACAAACCTTCACCCATTACAGAATTTGGAGCTAATTTTGAAATTGCTGTAAGGCTTTGACCGAAACGACCGCCGCCGTGAGAACAAAACGGAATTATTGTCTTTCCGCTTAAATCATATTCCTCAAGAAACGATGCTATTGGCATAGGTATAGAAGCCCACCAATTAGGATAGCCAAGGAAAATAACATTATAATTTTCAATATTTTCAATATGTGTTAAAAGTTCAGGTCTTGTCTGATTATTCTGCTCCCTTTGTGCTTCGTCTAAAACTGTGTTATAATCACTTGAATATGGTTTTACTAATTCGATTTTAAATAAATCGGCTCCGGTCTGAGATTGAATTTCTTTTGCCGCTCCCTCTGTATTTCCGCTCCACGAAAAATAAGCTATAAGCATTTTTCCGCTGTTATTTGTGTCTTTTTTGAACTCAGCACCTGATACACTTCCGCTTATTGTTACAGCGCTGCGTACCAAACGCAAACCAATATTAAAACTTGCCTTATCCTGTGCTAAAGTCGCTCTATAAGCGGAACGCATATTTTTGGCAAAATCATTCCATCCGCCGCCGTGATAAACACGCAGGTTTCCTGTTTCAGCCCCGGTAGGGTCAATCTGTTTTTCAGTCTGATATTCACCATAATAGTCCCAAACCCATTCACTGACATTGCCGTGCATATCATAAAGACCCCATTTATTAGGTTCAAAACTTCCTACGTCAACAGTAGTTTCCCGATATTTTCCGGGTTTTGTATCAAGTTCATCCTGACTAAAATAATTATCTTCAATGTTATAAGGGTAGTGTCCGTAATAATTACATTCTTCCGCACTTATTGACGTTTCCGTATTAAAAGGAGTAGTTGTTCCCGCACGGCAGGCATATTCCCATTCAGCTTCTGTCGGAAGTCTGTAACCGTCTGCGCTTCTTTCCCAGCTTATTCTTTGTCCATCAATTTTATAAACAGGTGTAAGCCCATCTTTTTCACTTAAAGCGTTGCAAAAAGAAACAGCGTCAAGCCAAGTAATATTTTCAACAGGAAGATTATCACCGTCAAATATACTTGGATTATTTCCCATAACACTCTCATATTCTTTTTGAGTTACCTCATAAGGACTTATATAAAAATCGCTTACGGTTACGCTGTGCTGAGTTTCATCTTTACCTCTCCAGCTTTCACTTTCGGGACTTCCCATTGCAAAAGTACCGCCTTTAATTAACACAAATCCCTCCGGTGCGGATTGAGTTTTATCAAACGTCTGTATTCTATTGTTTTCGTCTTTTGAATTGTTATCCTGTGCTTGAGATTGTGTTGTATTTGGCAAAGTATTTTCATTATTTTCATTTCCGCAACCGCTAAGCAAAAATATAACCACCGTGAAAAGCAGAATAAATTTTTCAAGATTTTTCATTATTAACCTCTTTCTTTTTTTATTAATATTTTTTGAAGCCATTTGTTCAAATAATATGCCATAGCGGCAAACAGAATCATCATAGAAATATATTCACAAAAGAATACTATCGCCTGTTTCTCGAAGTCAAAAAATACAAACGCTGTTTTCAAAAACAGATAATCAATTATATTTTCTGTAAAAAAGGCATATATTCCATATATTGATACACAAAATATAAATATTCTAAGCACCCATATTATAATAATGTTTTCTTTGACGTTATGAGTCATACGTTTTACTGTACCTATACAAAAGTTCCAATGCTGTCCGAGGTGAAATGACATAAACATAAAACCCCAATAAGCTGAAAGCATATGTAAACGTCTTGCGAAAATCATTCCGCTGTGTATATTTAAAAAATCAAACACATAGCCTGACATCATAATTCCGCTTACAGCAAGACCTATTATATCAAGCAACAGCAAAATATTTATTAATGTAGTAAATATACGAACTATCGTATATTTACCTTTGAATAAGTTCTTAATCCATTGAAAATTCAAAATATGATGTACTATAAATAACAGAAACATTGCAGCTCCAAGCCATTCGTGTACTTTCTGACCTGTAATCATATATGCCATAAGAAAAGGAAGCAGTGCCGTCATAGACATATCAATTATTATTTTTATAATTTGTTTTTTGCTCACTGTATCACGTCCAAATCAAGACCATCAATCCATTTTTCTATATCCTCACGAGAAGAACCGCTTTCTAATCTGTCACCATCAAGCCATACTCCTCCATCGGAAACAGAGGAATGAACATTTTCAGCACTTGCGCCAATACCGCTGCTGCCCGATGTACAGAAAGGAATAATCGTTTTACTCGAAAAATCGTAACTTTCCATAAATGTGTAAATAATATGAGGAGCTTCACCCCACCATATAGGATAGCCTAAAAATATAACATCATAGTTTTCCATATTTTCAAGACTGCCTGAAATTTCAGGACGGCTTGAATTATCGTCCATTTCTATACTTGTACGGCTGTCATTGTTGCTGTAGTTTAAATCGTCATCAGTATAAGGCTCTTTTGGAACAATTTCGTATAAATCAGCGGAAAGTATATCAGACATAGTTTCAGCAACTTGTTTTGTTGTTCCGGTAGCCGAAAAGTAAGCAACTAAAACCTTTGACTTATTTTGATTATCCGTATTTTCTTTTATATCATCAGATTCATTTTCTGTACTTTCATCTGCAGCGCTTTTATTTTCAGATGTTTCTGATTCAATATTATCATTTTCTGTTGTATTTGTATCAGAAACAGAATTATTATTTTGTTCTGTATTGCCGCAGCCGGAAACAAGACATACCATTGTTACTATACATAAAACAAACAAAAATGTTTTTATTAATTTTCTCATAAAAAAACCTCCTGTTATCAATTTACAACACTTATACCATTATCTGTAAGCCATTTTCTTATTCGTTCTCTGTCATATGAAGAATATGTTATATCCAGACCGCTTTTTATAACACTGTTTGGAGAAAGTTTTGCCACAGCGCTTATTGTCTGTCCAAACCTTCCGCCGCCCATACTGCAATAAGGAATTATATTTTTTCCTTCTAAATCATAATGTGTTAAAAAACTTCTTACAGGAGCAGGAATAGAAGCCCACCAATTACAATATCCAAGTAAAATTGTGTCATACTGACTAATATCAATGCCTTTATCTTCAAGGTATTCATTTAATTCCGGAACGGCATTTTCTCTTTGTTCATTCAAAGCCTCAGCATAAAGTCCCTGCGAATTATGAGTAGATGAATATGGTGTTTTACGTTCAATACGGAATACATCTGCTCCAGTCATTTCTGCTATAATATCAGTTAATCCTTCTGTATTGCCTGTTTGTGAAAAATAAACAATTAAAACTTTTTTTGCTGAATTTTCATTTTTTCTCTTATTTACACTTGTTACTGTATCAGAAGTTTTAACTTTGCTGCGTACTAATCTAATTCCTATACCATAAGAGGTCATATCTGCCGGAACAGCGCTTCTATATGATGAACGAATATGTTTAGGAAAATCATTCCATGCTCCTCCGCGGGCAATTTTATAATCCCCCGATTCAGAGCCCACAGGATTGTCAGTATCATTTGTATTATAATCGCCATACCAATCCCATACCCATTCGGCAACGTTGCCGTGCATATTATAAAGTCCGTAATCGTTAGCGTCATAGCTGTCAACATTCACCGTATGTTCTAAATAACCATTTACCCAGGAACCTGAAGCATTATTATTATAACCATAAGCATTGTAGCAGTTTGCGTTTTCATCTTTTACATAATCTCCAAAACTAAAAGGAGCCACAGTATTTGCTCTTGCGGCATATTCCCATTCAGCTTCGGTAGGCAAACGATAACCATCGGCATTTTTATTCCATACGACTTTGTTATCATCAATAGTATAACATTCTGTAAGCCCTTTTGCTTTACTTAAAGCGTTGCAATATTTAATCGCATCATACCAGGTAACATTTTCGACAGGAAGATTATCTCCTTTATTTTCACTTGGATTGCTTCCTGTTATCTCCTGATATTCTTTTTGTGTAACTTCTTTAGCTGAGATATAAAAATTATTTACAGTTACTTTATGTCTGATTTCATCAGCTCCACGCTCCGGTTCACTTTCCGGACTTCCCATTTCAAACGTTCCGCCCTTTACAAGAACTGTATTATCACTTATGGGAGATATGGGAGTTGTATCAAGTTCAATTTTTATAGTTCCTTCCATTTTTTCAATCAGCTCACTTCCTGAAATAACACTGCCAAGAGGAGTCAGACCATTAGAATAACTAAAATCTTTATAAAACAGCGATAAATTGCCCCAAGGTGCATATAAAGCAAAATCGCCGGCTTTTGGTTCATAACCCTCTTGTCCGTCTGTATTATTTAATTCTTTATCAAGACGACTTATTTTTTCGGTGTTGTTGTAATCTTCAAAACTGACAGTCATAGGCAAACGGCTTAATAAATCTTTGCTTGCACTGCTGTCATTAAGTTTAATTGATACTTCATTTTCATTCCAAGATAACTTTATGGTTTTATTTAAATTTAAAGTATACGTTTTGCATAAAGGTTCAAGTGTATTCATATTCCATACAAACGCTTTGAATTCATCTGCTTTGTTTGCGTTTCCCGAAAAATCCTCATTCAAATCAGCCGTTATTGTTCCGCTGCCATTTTTTATTGAAACATCTTGTAATACTTTATTTTTATAAAAAGCCGCAACAAGTGTAGAATCATTCGGAGCGTTATTTACAGTAATAATATTATTTTCAACAGTTATTTCTGTATTAGGTTTTTCTGCGGGTTCAGGCAATTCTATTGTGTCTGTCCAGGCTTTTATTTCCGATTCAGAAGTAATGCCGCTGAAACGTCTGCCTTCAAGCCATTCAGCGCCGTTTGTAAGGTTATGTAAATTTGCTGCGCTTGAACCTATACCACTGCTTCCTGATGTACAGAAAGGAATAATCTTTTTGCTTGAAAAATCATAACTTTCAAAAAATGTATATATTATTTTCGGTGCTTGACCCCACCATATAGGATAACCAATAAATATAGCATCATATTTATCTATATTAGGTATTGAACCGGAAATTTCCGGTCTTGCAGTTTGGTCACGCTGTTCTTGAGTGGCTCTTGTCGAACTGTCACCGTAATTCAAATCTTCGTCTGTATAAGGCTGTGCCGCTTCAATTTTATAGGTATCGGCACCTAATATCCTTGAAATATGTTCAGCAATTCTCTCAGTTGTTCCGGTGCAGGAAAAATACGCCACAAGAATATTGCTGCTGTCCTCAGCTTTTACAATATTACTTTGTACAATAGGACAAATAAATATTATCATTAATAAAAATGACATTAATTTCTTCATTTTATCACCCCTATTTATTATTCCATAGCTTCAATAGTTACACTGATATTTTGAGGCACTGAAAAATGTTCTATTCCTGATTCAAAATCTCCAAGTTTAATCAAGCCGTCAATAACTTCTCCGTCCTGCTTATAAAAGGCGATCATACATTTATACGGCGTACCATAAAGAAATTCTCCTACTTCATAGCCTGAAAAAACAGCTTCTGTTTCCGTAAGCATTGACGGCATATTAGCAAATTTTTCTCTTTCTCCAAAATCACTGAACTCTACAGTCATAGGAAGCTGTGCTATAAATTCTCTTGCCGGTTTGCTGTCAATAAGTTTTACAACAGCTTCATTATCTGTTCCGTCAATTTTAAGTTTAACTCTTTCAATGTAATCCGCTTCTGGAACTTCACTGATTATTACTTCAGCTTTGCTTTCGGGGAATACTTTGCTGTCTTTTATACCAACAGCAATTGTATTTGCCGCTTCCGCTCTTGTAACAGTTTCTTTCGGAGAGAAAGTTCCGTCAGTTTTATTGTGTATAAGATTGTTTTCATTTGCCCAAGCAACAGCCGTTTTAGCCCATTGAGATATAGTATTTGCGTCAATGTAATTGACACTGCTGTTATTAGGTGCTGGACTTCCGGCATAACGCCATAAAGCTGATATAAACTGTTCTCTTGTTATACTGTCACCTGAAACGAAAATATTGTTTCCATAACCGTTTAAAATACCGTTTTCAGCAGCCCATAACGCACCGTTTCTATACCATCTGCACTGACATCATCAAATTCTATATCAGTTTCAACAACATCAGAACCGCTCATTCTGAACAAAACCATAGAAAAAAGCTCTCTGCTTAAAGCTTCGTCAGGTGAAAATTTTGTAACATCTGTTCTTCTCATAATTCCTGTTTCGGTAATATATTCAATAGAAGAAGCATACCACGCATCTGCACTGACATCATCAAAACCTGTATCAACAACCGCTGCGCTTACAGGTACATTTGAAATAACTGCTGCTATTATAGCAGCTGATACAAGTTTAGACATTTTTTTGAATTTTTTTCATAATAATTTACCTCCGTAATTTTATATGTTACAGCAATTCCGGTATGAATAGAAAAAGTATTTTATTATATATTTTAGCGAAAGGCGTTTTGTTTTTTAAACGTCGAAAGCGTTAAGAAATATTTAATAAAATAGTTTTTCTTTTCTCCTTCTATTCTGGAATTGCTGTAAGTAGTTTTTTTGTTCCAAGTAAAGCAATTTCATATATTGACATATATTTGTAATTTACATTCGCTTCAGTCATTGCTTTGCATTGTTTATCAGTTACGATTGCATAAGGATAAATTCCATACATAAAAGGAAAAAAAGAATATATAAAATTATCTTTTTCCTGTTCTGACATATCAAATTTATTAAGGCATTTTCTAACAGCGTTCATTGTTTCTCCATAAGCCTTTTTAAATTCAATAAGTTTTTCCATATGACTGTTATCTTCCATATCTCTAAGATTCAAAGACAGCAGACTCAGCATAGTTTCCCGTTTTTCCAGCGAATGTGCCAGAAACTCGGCAAACTCGTTTTTTGTAAGTATTTTTTCATCGTTTGAAACAGAGTATAATTCCTGAGTCCATTGTTCATATTCTCTTTTTAAAAGTGAAAGAAATATTTCTTCTTTTGTATTGTAGTAATTATAAATTGAACTTCTTTTAAAAGAAGTTATATTTCCTATTTCTTTAATTGTTATCTCCTTGAAGCTCATACTTTCATACAATTTTGCACAAGCGTTAATAATTTCATTTTCTCTGTCTTTTGTTAATTGCTCAGAACCTTTCGGCATAATGTTATTTCACCTCTTTTGCGAAAGAAAGACACTTGCCTATAACTTCACCTGTTTTTAAATATTCATATGTCGGAAACTCAAAAAGAACCGGGTTTAAAGTGTGATAGTTTATTTTTCCGTCTTCATTTAAATATTCTTCCTCAACATATGTGCTTTCTATGGAACATATAAAGCTTTCAAAATTTGGCGTATTGTAAATATCAACAACTTTACAAGCCATAACCAAAGGTGATTTTTTAATTATAGGTGTTCCCGCTTCTCCAATTTCATATTCGAAAAGTTTTGATTTGTCCTCATTTCGTCCGCTTACTTTTCCGCTATAATCCGCTTCAGGCAAAATGCTTTCATCAACAATATTAATTGATAAAGAATTATTTTTTTTAATAAAATCATTTATAAAATGAGGAGCCGCAAGACTTACAAGCACTCTGTCGTGTCCGATAATACCGATATGAGCCACTAAAGTCCAGGTAGGCTTATCATCATTCATAGTACCTATAACAGTCAAAGGTGTAGGATATAAAGCTAACTGTGAGCCAATATTTTTTTTCATTAACATTCACTCCTTTTATTTCCATACTGACAACGTGTCATCATCTATATTGTATATTTATATCAACACGTTGTCAATATATTTTTAAAAAAATTTTTATAAAAAATATAAATCTCAAAATATATGGTTTATAATTAAATAGAAAACTAAAAAAGCCATTTCCTATTTAATTATAAAAACTGACATATATTTTTTATTTATTAATCATTTTTCCGGAATTGCCGCTTTAACAGCATTAATAGCATTTAATGTTCTTGGAAATCCATTATATGGAACACAAAGAAGTATCGCAGACAAAATTTGGTCTTCTGCATTTCCCACAGCTAAATTGCCTGATGTATGAGCACCAACTTGAGATTCACAGCCTCCATTTGCTGCTAAAACAGAAAGCGTAATAAGTTCTCTTGTTTTAACATCAAGTATATCTCTTGTATAAAAATCACCAAAACAAATATCGGAAAGGTATTTTGTAATAACTTTTTGGTCATCAGTCATATCATCGGTAATTGTGCCAATTTGTGGTCCAAAAATTGAACGCTGAACTTCAAGACCTTTTTCATATCTGTTTTTATCTGTAACAGTTGCCTGAGATTTTGGTAAATTTATTTTTCTTTTCTCAAAAACTTCATTAGCAGCGGTCATTGCGTTAATTGCTTTAGTATAACCGCAGTAAGGTGCGCTATGATAAATAGCTTCCTGTATTTCTTCCGCTGTTACTCCCTTATCAAGAGCGTATGCTGTCTGTGTTTTAATCTGAGGGTAGCCTGTGTTGCTGTCATTGTGGCAATAATCAAAAGTTGCTGTGTTTTTTCATCTAAATTTTCATCAATGTATTCGTCACCATAGTGATTAATCATTTCTTCTATCTCAATCATATTATTATCTCCTTTATTTAATGTTTTAGTTGTTGCTCCATAGCAAAATATTCCCTGTGACATTAATCCTGTACAAGCAAGTATTACAGCGATAAATTTTTTCATTTCATTTACCTCCTGTTATTTTTTGTATAAACTTTAAATACTAAAAAATATTTATAAAATCTGTTTATTTCCAGAAGACCACACTTGTTTTTCCTTTGAGCGTGACCTTGTGTTCTGAGCCATAACGCCTACAAGCTTATGCGGAACATAAAGTTCCTCCAAATAAGAAATTTCTTCTTCTGTTAATTCCAAATCAACCGCCTTTACCGCACCGTCTATATGATGAAATTTTGTTGTTCCGACTACCGGAGAAGTTACTTTTGTTAAAAGCCACGCAAGTGAAATTTCTGTCATAGATACATTTCTTTTTTCCGCAAGTTCCTGTACACGATTTATAATTAAATTATCTTGTTCTAAAGATGAATCATATTTAAGTTTTGCATAGCTGTCTTTTTCCAATCTTTCAGAGGTTTCATTTGAATATTTTGAAAGCCGTCCGCTTGCTAACGCACTGTAAGGAGTCATAGCAATATTATCTTCATAGCAAAGTTTTGACACTTCCCTTTCTTCTTCTCTGAATATGAGATTATAATGTCCCTGAACAGATACAAATTTTGAAAAGCCTTCCTTTTCCGCTAATGCATTAGCTTTTGCAAGCTGATAAGCATAGCAGTTGGATATACCTATAAAACGTACTTTTCCTGCTTTTACTATATTGTTGAGACTTTCCATAATTTCATAAAGCGAAGTTTGATAATCCCACATATGATAGATATATAAATCCACATAATCCATACCAAGATTTTCAAGGCTCTTATTTATAGAATTTTCAATGTGCTGCTGTCCTGTAATTCCATTTTCTATTTCTTCTTGTGAGCGGGGAAGAAATTTTGTTGCTACAATAACTTTGTCACGCTGAGTAAAGTCTTTAAGCGTATGACCAAGATACTGCTCGCTTGTACCATTTTGATAACCAATAGCTGTATCAAAAAAATTAACTCCCAAATCCAAACCGTGTTTGATAATTTCTCGTGAATGTTCTTCGTCAAGTGTCCAGGAATGCTGACCGTTTTTTGCATCTCCAAATCCCATACATCCCATACAAATACGAGATACTGTCAAATCTGAATTTCCAAGTTTTACATACTTCATAAGTAAATTCTCCTTTATTTATTTTTGTTATTTATAATTTTATGTCTAAGGTAATCAAGCTTATCTATTTGACGTTCTTTAAAATGAATTTCATTAAGAATATTGCTTCTTTTTTGATTCAGTATATAAATTCTTTCATTTTTTGTATCTTCTCCGTCAAAAAGCAAATTCATATATATTTTTACTTCTTTATTTTTAAACCCAATATCATAAAGAGTCATAATTATACTAAGATATTTCAAATCAGCATCACTATACTGATGTTCTTTTTTTGTTCCGCATAAATCCCATTTCTCATATTCTTTCAGAATGTTAATAGGTATATTGTATCTTTTACTCATTTCAATTATTGTCATATTTTCTTTCTCTCTGCCTCCAATACAGTAAAAAGTATAGGTAGCCTTTAATAGCTTACCTATATTATAACTGTTATTGAAAATAATGTCTAATACTTATATTGTATTTCAAGAAATGCTGTTCAGGCATTTCTTGAAATGTTGAATTAACATTTCGGCTGCCGGAGAAAAGGGCTGTGATTTTTTCCAAACCAATACTGTACTTGACTCCAGTTTAGGAGATAATGGTATATAACAAAGACCATCATATTTACAATTTAGCTTTAAACTCATTACAATACCGATTTTATTTCTTGCTAAAACCGCCAAATTATAAAGAAGATTGCCGCTTGCTGCAATTTCAATTTGAGAAGCATAAACTCCAAGCCAATTTGTCAGTTCGTTTTGTATAAGTTCCCGCCTTGTAAATATAATTGGCATACCAGCCAAATCCTTTGGACAAATACTTTCTTTTAAAGCCAGTTCAGAGTCCTCATTTATCAGTATGCCCCATTCTTCTTTTATCGGCATACGAATAAACTCATATTTTCTAATATCAACAGGCTCTTGTAAAAGTCCAAAATCAAGATTTCCTATTTCAATACGATCTTTAATATTATCAGAATTGCCGCTGTAAATTTCATATTTTATTAATGGACAATTTTTCTGAAATGAAGTAAGTAATTCAGCTAAAATTTCTGTACTTTGAAATTCTCCGCTTCCAATCGCTATTTCTCCGCTTAAATTTTCTTGATGGTTAAATTCATTTTTAGTTTTTTCAGCAAGTGAAACAAGTTCCTGTGCTCTTCTTTTTAAAAGCATACCTTCATCAGTCAATATAATATTGTGATTACTTCTTCTGAAAAGTTTTACCCCCAGTTCTTCCTCAAGCTGCATAAGCTGACGTGACAAAGTTGGCTGTGTAATATGTAAAAGGGAAGCGGCTTTTGTTATATTCTCTTCTCTTGCCGCCATAAGAAAATAATTTAAAACACGAAGTTCCATAAAATTCCTCCTATTGTGATTATTTGATAGTATTTCGTATTAAATCATATAATAATACAAATATATTTTATTATATTATACAGTAATTTTAATTTCAACATATCTTATATTTAAAAATACTTATTTTGTATTTCTATACAAATTTTCAAAATATTTATATGATATTTAAATATAAAATTTATATTTTTATTGAAAGCGACATAAAATAAAAAAATCAGCAGATAAAATATTATCTAAGTAATATATTATCTGCTGATTTTTTAGATTATTGTGATAAGATTTTATATTATAACACCTTATCAGGCTTTTCCTTTTCGTTATCTGAATCATACCGTTTTATAATTTCTTCAAGTTCTTTAATTATTTTATATTTAATGAGTTCAATTTCTTCCTGTGTATGGGTATAATAAAAAGACGGCGGAAATAAACCAAAACAATTTCCTCCCATAAAGTAGCAATTTATATCCATTGTTTCAAGTTTGACTCAAAGTATAATTTTTTGCACTGGTTTTTTTAATAAATTACCGAACTTTTTTATACTATTTTTTAAAATATTAGGTTTATTTTTCATATTTTTATATACTCCTGTTTTATTAAATTCATTTACTTGAATATTTAAGGATTACACCTTTTACAAGGTACAAAGCCTTGTTCAATGACATCATCTCTTGTTCCGCTGTATGTACGATTATTTTTTTCCGACATCTGTTTAACTGATGAGCAGGATGGATAATGAAATTTATTTGACCTTGTATTCAGTATATATGTCGATTTTTGCTTTTTTCAGTGGCAGCGGAAACAGGAGTGTTTTGATTTTTTTTAACAGGAACACTTTCTTTATTTTCAGTTGGAACGGAAACAGGAACAGAGGGGGAAACCTCAGTTAAAGTTTGTATTTCTTTATTTGTTGTTTTTTTAACTGTGTCGGATATTTTACTGTTTCCGTTTGAGTAATCAATTTCTATATCATGTTGAGCGTTATACGCATACACACAAAAGCAGATTCCCGCTCCGCTGTCCTCAACGGAGTATCCCTCCATTAAAACACCGTTAGCGAGCAGATTATCGCTCTCGAATATTGGCGTTACTTTGTATAGAACGTGATTATTTGTTTCTTTTACATAATCGGCTGTCATATTCTCAAAAGGCAGCATACCGTCAATATTTAGGTATCTTGTGCCGGTTATTAAGTTCTTTTCATTAGCGTTTTCGCCCGTAAGCTGATAACCTATTAAATGACATCGGTTATATAGATATTTACCGTCTACGTTATCATATTTTACAGTATGCCAGCCGCTCGGTTTAATACTGCCTATACTTCCACGCTTTTCCGCAGGCATTATATCTTTCCCGACACAAGCGTAAGCAACACCGCATCTGCCTAAATTGTCAAGGGGCGAATATTCCTCAAAAGACACTTCTGTCAAGTCGGAAGAATCAAAAAAAGGTATATTATCATTTACAGCAATATAAGGTTCGCCTGAGTATTTTGGAATATCCGAAAGATTAAAGCCTGTTTGTGAAAGTTTGGGTTTTTCTGTTGTTTCTTCAGATAAAAATTTTTCAATAACCGCTGATGTTGTTTCTTCTAAATATATATCTTTTGGTAGTGTTGAACTTTCTGATGTTTCAAGTATTATCTCAGTCTGATTTTGTTTTGTTATATTACTACAGCCTGTTACGAAAACAGAGGTTAAAGTATATAAAAAAATAATTATCCACATTTTAGCTTTTATTTTTTTCATAATATAAATATTCCTCTCTTGTAATTTTGTCGTGAGATGTTCCGGCAAAATCTGTACTGTTTTCTAAATGAAAAGAAGTTAAAAATTCGGTATTAAATTTTTTGTCAAACGGATAACTTCTGTTCCAGCGATAGATAATAATGGAATTAATTTTGTCGATATATTTTTCAAAGTCAGTGTTTTCTACAAAACAATAATCATCTTTCTGACATTTTTCCAAAAAATCATTACACTTAATAACATTTCGGTCAGCAAAAATATCAGCGGAAAAGTCATTGATATAAAGATTAGATGAACCTATTATTTCAAAAATGTTCTCAATAACTTTACTGTCTTTGCTTTGCCTGCGATTGTTGAACATTAAGCCGTTATTGTTGTCTAAACAAATAATAATTTTCATTTTATCCTCCTTAAAAATGTTTGTTAAAGTTTTTTTAAATGTATAGATATTTCTTACAAGTAAATTATAGTCTTTATAACAACTATAGTCAAGTATAAAACTATAAATTATTATTACATTAGTAATGTTGCCGTATTTAAGGAAGAAAAATTATTTGTTTATGGGAAGTGTAAATAATGATAGACTATAGTCCTTTTTGGGAAACTCTTAAAAAATCATCTGAATCAACTTATACCCTTATAAACCACTATCATATTTCAAGTTCTACAATAGACAAACTTAGGAAAAATAAACCAGTAACAACTACTACATTAAATGACCTTTGCCGTATCTTAAATTGCAAACTTGAAGAAATAGCAAAATACATTCCTTCAGATAAAGACCAACCATTGTAAAAAAATAAGAAAAAAATATTATTATGTTAAGTATAGATATATCAATAACAAAAATATCAGCTTTTTTTATTTTTGTTATCGTTCTCCATTGTTCAAGAATTTCAGCGTAGTTTCTTCCAAGCCTGTCAATACTTTTGATTATTATTAAGTCATTTTCTTTTACAGATTTAAGCATTCTTTTATATTGTTTTCTGTCAAAATCTTTTCCGCTTTGTTTATCCATATAGATGTTTTTTTCAGGAACATTATACTCATTTAAAGCAATAAGCTGTCTGTCTTCGTTCTGTTCCTTTGTGGAAACTCTAATATATCCGTATATCATAAATTAAAATCCCTCCTATATATGAACAGGCATTCCTGCGATATTTATTATAAAATAAAAAAGACTTCTATATATAATCTCCAATCAAGATTGTAAAATACAGAAGTCTTTTTGTTTATTTTTAACAATAAATTCATATAATATTATTAAAGTTCAATATCATTATTAGATTTTTCTTTAAATTTTTCCTTTGTTTCTTTTTCTTCTGAAACTTCATTATTTTCCATTGACAGTTCTTTATTAAGAAGTTCAAGCCGGGATTCTTTTTCCCTAAGTTCTGAAAGCCGTGAAAAAGGTTTATCAACTTCAAGTTTCGCTAATTTTAAATTATTGTTTATTTCTTCAAGTTTATTTTTATAATTATTGAGTTTTTCCGGAAGTTTATTTAAAGCATTATCAATTCTTGTAATATTGCCTAAAATATCATTACCAATTTCAACTTTATGTGAAAGATTGTTTTTCAGCGCAATATAATAACAGCTGCTAAATGAGTCAAATGAAACTGACATTTCAAATCCCTTATATCTGCCAATAGGTTTTTCTTTTTCACCTATTTTCAGTTTCCGGCAACTTTCAAGAAAAGCTGCTCCGGCTTCTTTTTTATCGGCATATGTTTTCCCGTCAACAGTCATTCCGGTAAATTCGTTTGAATAATAACGGTTTACAGTAGAAATATCTTTTTCAATACCATTGACTTTTTCGGTAAATTCTTGTATACTTTCGGGGTAAGTTTTCGTAATTTTCTGCTGTAAATCACGTTTATTATCTAAATACGAACCGTATATTGTCCTTAGTTTCGCAACTTCAATATCAAGGTTCATTTTTTCGGATATTTTAGGATTGCCTGCCGCCAAAGCCTTAATTTGAGCATAGCTTAACACACACTCATCTAAATCTTCCGCACTTCTCGCCGGAGATTTATTTGTCATAATTTGTGAAATAAAACGTTGCTTATTTTCCACTAATTGGAAAAGGTACGAATCAAATGTTGACTTTGTAACATAGTTAAATATGTCAACTTCGGCATTTTCATTGCCTTGACGAATAATTCTTCCGTTTCGCTGCGACAAATCAGTCGGTCATTTTTTGCGGACATTTCAATACATACCATCCTTTTCTGTTCCCTGCTCCTGCGTTTGCTCTCGTTTGACTTCTCCCTCTGTACCTTTTTCGCACATATCGGGCAATATTTTGAGATAGCAGAGCCTGGGACATATTCAACACCGCACACCATACAATTCTTATGTGGCAACGCTGTCCACCGTTTCGTGGGTGTGATATGTAATTCACCGACAAAGCCGATGAATTTATAGTAAATCTTGATTTCCTGCTTCACTGTTCCGTCTACTGATTTCTCACGCTCCGAAACAAGTATCTTGTTTATCAGTGCATTCACAACAGTTGCGTCCAGTTCCTTTAAGCCTTGATAGTTACGGATAAGGGAGAGGAAGTCACGGATTCCCTGCAATTTCTCGTAGCTTTCGTTAAGCGTTTCCGTTACCTCTTTCAGCCTTGCTTCAATTTCAAGCTGTTCTTTCTGGTATTTCCCCGACATCATCTCAAAATTCCGCTCGGTGATACGCTCCATGACCTTATCCTCATAGAGAGAGGAAAACAGCCTGTCAAGCTCCGCAAGGCGTTTGTTCAGCTTCTTTTGTTCTTTCTCCATTGCTTTTGCTTTGCTCTGGTCTGTTTCTGTGAGCCGCTTCTTAATCGCCCTTACTGCACGCTCGTCATTCACCGCCATATCCGCAAAACGGTTAATGTCGGCAAGCACGGCATTGAATAAATCCCTCGCTTCAATGGCGTGTGCGGTACACACGACGTTACCGTATCTGCCATAATTATTGCAGGTATATTGTACGCAGTCGATAATGTCGGGGCGTTTTCTCCTGTTTGCGCTCATAGCCCGTAAAGCATAGCCGCAGTCCGCACACTTGATAATGCCTGCAAAGATATTCTCAAAGCCACCTTTGTTTTCGGGCAGTCTGCGGCTTGTGATAAGCTGCTGTACGGTATCAAATTCCTCCTGCGTGACTATCCCCTCATGGGTATCGGGTATCACTTCCCATTCTTCGGGCAGCTTAGAGGGACGTTTTTTGCTTTTCATATTGGCGGCAATCCGCTTGTAGCCTGCAAGGTTTCCCGCATATATCGGGCTTCTTAAAATGCCCCTCACGCTGTTCTCACTCCAAATATAACGGTTTTCTTCGTTATCCTCAAAGTACCTCTCAAAGCCTGTTTCCCCCTGCTCTGCCCCATAAGCGGCAGGGCGTAAAACATGCTGTTTATTGATGTGCTTACGGATTTTAGAGATTCCATTTCCCTCTAATGCAAGGTCAAATATCTCCCTTACCACATGGGCAACCTTATCATCAATTAGCAGATGGTTGTGGTCGGCGGGGTCTTTGATATACCCATAGGGTGCATACGTCCCCATGAATTTCCCCTGCTGGAACCTCGCTCGGTACGCCGATTTTATCTTGACCGACACATCAGCAGAGTACATTTCGTTTAGGATATTGCGGAATGGGGTGATGTCCATCGCCGATTTATTGAGCGTGTCCACGCCGTCATTGACCGCTATATACCTCACATTATGCTCTGGGAAAAAGACTTCCAGATATAATCCGCAGTCAAGGTAATTCCTCCCCAGACGGGATAAATCTTTTGTAATCACGCAGTTTATCCGTCCGCTTTCAATGTCCTTAATCATGTTCTGAAAGCTCGGTCTTTGGAATGCTAAAGTCAGATAATGATACTTTTGAAAACACTGAAAAATCAAGGTTTTAGGCAACAGATAAATAAGGTATTATACTAAAAATTAAATATAACAAAATATTTTTAAGGACGTTGAATGTCAGCGTCCTTTTATATTGCCAAAAAATAAAAAGGAGCGAATATTATGGAATTTAAAAGTGATTATTATTATGAAAACGAAGCCAGCCAATATATATTTTACCGCATATCAAAAATGTTATTTATAGAGCCGTATTTTTGCAAAATCTCTAATGACTCAAAAATATTATACGGATTAATGCTCGACCGTATGGGTATATCTATCAAAAACAACTGGCATGATGAAAACAACAGAGTTTACATCTATTTTACATTGGAGGATATACAAAAATACTTGAACTGCGGTCACACAAAAGGCGTTAAACTTACCGCTGAATTAGAGAATATGAATCTGATTGAGCGTGTTAAGCAGGGACAGGGAAAACCTACAAGAATTTATATAAAAAATTTCTCTACAACTGATGACAACAGCACTTATTAACAGAAATCCACAGACTATCCACAAAGTTATTCACAGAAAAATAAAAACTTCACTAAACAAGAAATACAGACTTGTAAAAATGAAAAATCAGAACTTCACAAAATCGGAAGTACAGCCATTTCAAAAACAGACTATGACAATGACCTTGAACACAATAATTTAGATTATATTGATGAATACTCTTTAAACAAATTTGTTAATACAAATAAAGAACAAAAGCAGCTTGAAAACTGTATAAAAGAACGTATAAATTATAATCTTTTGATTTCAAACAATCCTGAAGAAAAAACAGAAGTTGATTCCTTAGTTTTTATAATGATTGAAACTTTATTGTCAAACTCACAGTCAATTCGTATAAATGGTGAAGATAAACCATTGTTTATTGTTAAGTCGGTTTTTTCAAAAGTTGATTACGGAATTATCAGATATACCATTAACAAGTTTAAAGAACAGAAACATAAAATCAAGCATATAAAATCATATTTATTAACTTGTCTTTACAATTCCTGTTCGGAAAGCATTTACAATGGTATAAATTATTTAAATAGTATGGCTTACTATTTACCACAAAGTAATTAAAAAGAATTTTTATGTTACAGCAGTTCTGGCATAGTGTAGAAAATAATATTTTATTTAAAACTTCAGGAGAAAAGTGTTTTGCCTTTTTTATGCTGAAAGTGGTAAGAAATCTTATTATTTATGAGAATCAAAACAAAAATATATTAAAGCGTGTTAACACTAACTGTAATGCAATCAGTAAAATCAAGAAAAACAATAATATTAGTTAAGGTTTATAAAAAGATTTGAAATAGTTATATTAAAAAAAATATATTAAGTTGTGTAAACTCGCTCTAATTTAGCACAAAATAAATAATTGAATAAGTTATAAAAATTTGCTATAATGAGTTTATATGAATAAAAATGTTGAATACTGTTGATTATTATACTTTTTGAGGAGAAAATGAAATGACTGATAATAACGCAAATATCGGATTTGAAAAACAGATATGGGACGCCGCCTGTGAGTTATGGGGACATATTCCCGCTACAGAATATAGAAAGGTTATCATAGGTTTAATATTTTTACGTTACATATCAAGTTCGTTTGAAAAACGTTATCAACAGCTTGTAGAAGACGGTGACGGTTTTGAGGACGACCCTGACGCCTACGCTGAAGACAATATATTCTTTGTTCCCGAAAACGCAAGGTGGAGTAAAATTTCAACGGCGGCTCATACACCTGAAATAGGAAAAATCATTGATGAGGCTATGAGAGCTATTGAGGAAGAAAACAAAAGTTTAAAAAATGTACTGCCTAAAAATTACGCAAGTCCTGACCTTGACAAAAGAGTTTTGGGAAATGTTGTCGATATGTTTACCAACAACATTAATATGGACGATACGGAAGAAAGCAAAGACTTACTTGGAAGAACTTATGAATATTGTATAGCACAATTTGCCGCCAAAGAAGGTAAAAAAGGCGGAGAATATTACACGCCGTCAAGCATAGTAAAAACTATTGTATCAATTTTAAAACCTTTTAACAACTGTCGAGTTTATGACCCTTGCTGCGGTTCTGGCGGTATGTTTGTTCAGTCAGTTAAGTTTTTGCAGGCTCACAGCGGAAACAGAAACAATATATCCGTTTACGGTCAGGAGAGTAACGCCGATACTTGGAAAATGGCAAAAATGAATATGGCTATAAGAGGAATTGAGGCAGATTTTGGTCCATATCAGGCAGATACATTTTTTAATGATTTGCACCCAACTCTAAAAGCGGATTTTATAATGGCAAATCCTCCCTTTAACCTTTCAAGCTGGGGACAGGACAAACTTAAAGATGATGTCCGCTGGAAATACGGCATACCTCCGGCTGGAAACGCAAACTTTGCATGGATACAGCATATGATACATCACCTTGCGCCAAACGGAAAAATCGGTCTTGTACTTGCCAACGGTGCATTATCAACTCAGACAAGCGGAGAAGGAGAAATCAGAAAGAATATTATTGAAGCTGACTTAGTTGAAGGTATTGTTGCTTTGCCTACACAGCTTTTTTACAGCGTAACTATTCCTGTTACGTTATGGTTTATAAGCAAAAATAAAAAACAAAAAAATAAAACCTTATTTATTGACGCCCGTAAAATGGGTTATATGGTAGATAGAAAACACAGAGATTTTACAGATGATGATATAAACAAACTTGCGGATACATTTACAGCTTTTCAGAATGGAACACTTGAAGATGTAAAGGGCTTCTATGCTGTTGTTGAAAAAGAAGATATTAAAAAACAAGATTATATACTTACTCCCGGCAGATATGTAGGTATAGAGGAGCAAAAGGAAGACAATGAACCTTTTGAGCAAAAAATGACAAGGCTTACTTCTGAATTGTCAGATATGTTTGAGAAATCACATCAGCTTGAAGATGAGATAAGAAAGAAGTTAGGAGCTATTGGATATGAAATCTAAATGGCAAAAAGTTATTTTAGGTAATTTAATAAATACAAACCAAAATTCTTATTCAACTAAAGAAAACTGGAAGTTTGTAAATTATTTAGACACAGGAAATATAACTCAGAATGTTATTAATTACATTCAGAAAATAAATCTCGAAAGTGAAAAGTTGCCAAGCCGAGCAAAAAGAAAAGTCAAGTATAACAGTATTATATATTCAACTGTAAGACCTAATCAAAAACATTTTGGCATACTAAAAAATATGCCGGAAAATTTTTTAGTATCAACAGGTTTTACAGTAATTGACGTAATTGATAATATTGCAGATGCAGATTTTCTATATTATTTTCTTTCACAAGACAATATTATAGAATTATTACATTCAATAGCTGAACAAAGTACTTCAGCGTACCCATCTATAAAATCATCAGATATAGAAAACTTAGAAATTGAAATACCTAATTTAGAAACTCAAAAGAAAATAGCAGAAATTTTAAGCAGTATTGATGACAAAATAAAGCTGAATAATAAGATAAACGAAAATTTAGAACAGCAGGCACAGGCATTGTTCAAATTTTTATTTATTGATTCAGAGAAGGTTAATTATTGGAAATTTGGTACATTTTCTGATTTAATCGAATCCACACTTGGTGGCGATTGGGGTAAGGAATCACTTTCCGGAAATTATACCGAAATGGTTTATTGTGTTCGCGGAGCTGATATACCGGAAGTAAAAGCAGGAAATAAAGGAAAAATGCCTATAAGATATATACTTCCTAAAAATTATATTTTAAAGCATCTTGTTGCTGGTGACATCATAGTAGAAATTTCCGGCGGTAGTCCTACGCAATCCACTGGTCGTGTTGCGGCAATCTCACAATCATTACTTGATCGCTATGATAAAGGTATGATATGTACTAATTTTTGTCGTGCCATCAAACCCAAAGATGGATATAGTATGTTCATTTATTACTATTGGCAGTACCTTTATAACCAAAATGTATTTTTCTTATATGAGAATGGTACAACAGGTATAAAAAATCTGGATTTAACAGGTTTTATAACATCACAAGAAATAGTTTTGCCTCCAAAGAATATTGTTGTATATTTTGATGACTTTTGTCAGTCTGTTTTCAATAGAATATTTGCTAATGGAATGGAAAATGAACAACTTATCGCTTTGAGAGATACTTTACTACCAAAATTAATATCAGGCGAGATTGATGTATCAAATATTGATATTATGGAAGCTATTTATGACAGTAAATACCGAAAAAATCTTAATAGTCCTTCTGATAATGTTGAAGACGCTGTTAATTCTATGCTAAATGATTAATTTATGTATAAAGTGTTTAACCAATCGTATAAAAAATAAGAAAAGAGGTGCTATAATGTCATCGGAAGATTTCAAAGAAGTAAACTATGAAAACTCAATAATAGAACTTTTTCAAAATATGGGATATAATCATGTTTACGCTCCCGATGTTGAAAGAGATTTCAAAAGCCCGTTATATGAAGAAATACTTTTACAGTCATTATATGACCTAAACCCAACTTTACCCGAAAACGCGATACAAGAAGCGTTATACAAGCTTAAAAATTTTGAGAACGGAGAACTTGTACAAAAAAACGATGTTTTTATGGACTATCTGCAAAACGGTATTGAAATAAGCTATATTGAAGACGGAGAGGAACAAGGCGAACGGGTTTACATAGCAAATTATAATGATACAGATAGAAATTCTTTTATTATAGCCAATCAATGGACTTTTATTGAAAACAGCAATAAACGCCCTGATATAATTATTTTTCTTAATGGTCTGCCTATCGTTGTTATTGAGCTTAAATCCCCGTCAAGAGAGGATACGGACGCTTCAGAGGGGTATATTCAGCTTAGAAATTATATAAAAAATGATATTCCGTCTATGTTTATATATAATGTAGCCTGTATTATGAGCGACCAGCTTACGACAAAAATAGGAACGATAACTTCCGGCGAAGATAGATTTATGGAATGGAAAACCATTGACGGAAGTTATGAAAACACAAAGTTCGCTCAGTTTGATACATTTTTTGAGGGTATATTTCAAAAAGAAAGACTTCTTGACATTATAAAGAATTTTACCTGTTTTTCAAAAAACGGAATTGAAAATGTAAAAATTATCGCCGGTTATCATCAGTATTTCGCTGTTAAAAAAGCAGTTGCCTCAACAAAAAAAGCAACAGAAACAGACGGAAAAGCGGGCGTTTTCTGGCATACACAGGGGAGCGGAAAATCTCTTTCAATGGTATTTTACGCTCATCTTTTGCAGGATACTATTGAAAGTCCAACTATTGTTGTAATTACAGACCGTAACGACCTTGACGGACAGTTATATGCTCAATTTTCAAAATGTGAGGAGTTTCTCAGACAGAAACCTGTTCAGGCTGAAAGCCGGCAGCATTTAAAAGAACTTTTGGCAGGTCGTAAGGCAAACGGCATTATATTTACAACAATGCAAAAATTCGAGGAATCAGATGACGCTCTTTCTGAAAGAAAAAATATTGTTGTAATGGCTGATGAAGCACACAGAGGACAATATGGCTTATCGGAAAAAATAAAAATAACCAAAAATAAAGACGGAGAAAAAATCGCAAAAAAAGTTATAGGAATAGCAAGAATTATAAGAAACAGTTTGCCGAATGCCTCATGTATAGGTTTTACGGGAACGCCTATTTCATCCAAAGACCGCAGTACCAGAGAAGTTTTCGGAGATTATATTGATGTTTATGATATGACGCAGGCTGTTGAGGACGGAGCGACAAGACCTGTTTATTATGAAAGCAGAGTCATAAAACTTAATCTTGATGAACGGACCTTAAAAATGATTGATAACGAATATGATATTATGTCTGAAAATGCTGACCCTGAGGTTATCGAAAAAAGCAAGCGTACTTTAGGACAGCTTGAGGCTGTATTGGGAAACGACAACACTATTAATTCACTTGTAAATGATATTTTAGAACATTATGAGAATAACAGAGAGAATTTACTTACAGGAAAAGCTATGATTGTAGCTTATTCAAGACCTATCGCTATGAAAATATATCATAAAATATTAGAGCTTCGTCCTGATTGGACCGAAAAAATCGGAATTGTTATGACTTCGGGGAACAAAGACCCCGAAGAATGGAGAAAAATCATCGGAAACAAAAAGCATAAGGAAGAGCTTGCTAAAAAATTCAAGGATAACGGCAGCTCTATGAAAATCGCTGTTGTAGTTGATATGTGGCTTACAGGTTTTGATGTTCCGTCTCTTGCGACAATGTACGTTTACAAACCTATGAGCGGACACAATCTTATGCAGGCAATAGCAAGAGTAAATCGTGTTTTCGGAGATAAGGAAGGCGGTCTTGTTGTTGATTATGTGGGAATAGCTTCCGCTCTTAAACAGGCTATGAATGATTATACTGTCAGAGATAAGAAAAATTACGGAGATACTGATGTTTCAAAAGTGGCTTATCCTAAATTTCTTGAAAAATTGGGAATATGCCAAGATATCTTTTACGGATATGATTATTCTGAATTTTTAAATGGTACAGAACTTGAAAGGGCAAAAACAATTAGCGGAGCCGTAAACTTTATTATTGCTCGTGAAAAAGAGAAAGAAACATTCATAAAAGAGGCTTTAATGCTTCATCAGGCTCTTTCTTTGTGTTCATCACTTGCTCTCGAAAATGAACGTTTTGAAGCTGCATTTTTTGAGGCGGTGCGAGTTCTTGTATTGAGGCTTGCAAATACGGGAGCAAACAAAAAAATATCTTTGCCTGAAATAAACGCAAGAATAAACGAACTGTTAAAGCAAAGTATAAAAAGTGATGGAGTTATAAATCTTTTTTCAGATGTCAAAGAAGAGTTTTCACTTTTTGACCCTAAATTTCTTGAAGATATAGTAAAAATGAAAGAGAAAAATCTTGCTGTTGAGCTTCTGAAAAAATTGATTGCGGAACAAGTTACAGTATATAAGCGTACAAATGTTGTAAAATCAGAAAAATTCAGCGAAATTATGCGGCGTTCAATAAATGCTTATCTTAACGGTATGCTTACAAATGAAGAAGTTATAGAAGAAATGCTTAAACTTGCGAAACAGATAGCGGAAGCTCAAAAAGAAGGCGAACAGCTTGGTCTTACTGCTGATGAGCTTGCTTTTTATGACGCACTTACAAAACCACAAGCAATAAAAGATTTCTATAAAAACGAAGAATTAATTGCTATTACAAAAGAACTTGCCGATACACTCAGAAAAAATAAAACTATTGACTGGCAGAAAAAAAATTCGGCAAGAGCAAAAATGAGAATGCTTATAAAGAAGCTTCTTAAAAAACATAAATATCCGCCCGACGGAATGGAAGACGCTGTTCAAATTGTTATGACACAATGTGAATTATGGACAGATAATGTTATGGAGTTTTAAAAAACCAGTTAGTATTATTATAGCAAAAATTTGTACTTGTGTTAAATAGCAACATCAAAAATTATCAACGATTAAAATACTAAAAATTAAATATATTATGTTTTATAATCAGAAAAAATAAACTTTATAATGAATTTGAAAAAGCTAAACAAGAAACAAATGATTTTCTATAATAAAATCAAATATTGATTGTTTTATTGTTTAGCTAAAAATAAAAGGATTTTCCAAAAAATAATTCGGATAAATGATTTTAGCAGACGCAAAGCGGCTTAGAAAAAGAAAAATTTTTGTTCTTTTCAAGAGCTCGGGAAACTTCCCAACAAGCAAAAATTGAGAAAAATTTTTCAGAGGAATAATGTAGCGAAATTCGTTTATGGTTATCCATAAACATTGCTTGCCAAGATAGAAATTTATATTTTTATTGATTTTTATTTTTAAGATTTTTTTAACATTTTTAAAATTGTATTTTATAAAAAGGGTAGCTGACGACAGTCAGCGCAGGGGAAACCTAAATTCCCATGTTATAATTTTTGCAATTCTAAAATTACAAAAAACTACTAACTTTCTAAAAGAAGCTCTCGGCAGCTGGATTTGAACCAACGACCTTCGGGTTATGAGTTATAATAATCCTATATCATCTAATTTCATCATATCTTATTATGTCTAAAAAAACATTGAGTTTATCATACTTTTATTTTATTATGTTTTATTATGTCTATTGTATTTCATTGTGGTAGGTATATTCATAGGTATATTTATTGTAATATAGTTGGTAAATAAAATTTACAGCAAAAACACCTGAAATATCATAATTTACTTCTTAGCTTATACCATAGCAATAATTAAATCTTTTATTAAAATCCATCTATCTTACATATTCTAAATACCAAAAAATTTATTTGTTGAACTTAATTCCAATACTTTAGATTTTTCTACGAATTCTTGATTAACTTTATCTATTCGCTCTCGTAATATAGGTATTATATATTGACCTTCTATTCCCTCACATATTTCAAAAATGGTCTTTAATTGATTGATATGTGTATTTTCCATTTTGTCATGTATTACAAATTGTGGAACATTCATTTCTAATTCTGTACTATATTGCATATAAGCTAAATCATATGCAACTATCACAGCCTTTTTTTTCCCCGTTCCGACTTTACCATCTAAAGCCGCTACACTAATCGGAAAATTTTTTTCCTCTTTCCACTTTTTATTATATGCCAACAAATACTTTTCTCCATATAATTTTTCACAATAACCTGAAAAAATTTGATTAAAACGTTTAATTTTATCCTCCGCAACATTTTCACCCATTTTAGATTCAACAGAACTAAGTTCCTTATTAAGTTGCTTTTTTATTTCTTCTTGTTCCTCTAATAATTTTATAGATTGCTTTATTTCTCCTTTCTTTAATGACAAATCTTCTATTTTGCGATTAAGCATATTCAATTCATCTAACAATCCTTCATTAAGTATTTCAATAGTTACCTGTTCCTTTTCTTCTAAAAGGATAGATAATTGCTGTGAATATTGATTTAGTAGTTCTTGCTTTGAAGTTAATTGCTTTTTAATAAAGTCAATTCTATTTTGTATCATAGAATTATGAAAATAAACCATCTCCTCAAAACTTTTTTGCAAATCAAGCACATATCTCTGTGCTTCCACATAAATTGCTTTTAAAGTACCAAAATTAATTTCTCTTTTTTCTTTAGAAAGATTTGTAATACTACTTTGTATATTACTCGTTTCAAATTCTAGTAATTCCATTTTTTCTTGCAAATCATTAATACGCAGTGTTAGTTTTCGCTTTGCATCCAGTTCATCTCTATATTTATCCATATAAGACAACTGTTGCCTTTTTTTACACAAATCATCTAAATCTGTATTAATAATTTCTAAAGATTGTTTTAAAAGACTTAACGATGTTATACTTTTACTTTTTTCTAATACCTGTATTGTTTTAATACACTCAGAAATTTTTTTTATAAGTTCACTTTTTTTATTCAGTAATTTATCATTATATATCTGGAATAAAAAACAATAAATTGTATCATAGGTATCGGAGGTAGTCATCAAAGGCAGAAATTTAATCATTCCATCTTCTGAGGAATTATCTAATCTAATAAATTTAGGTATTAACTGCCTGAAAGTCGGGTGCGCTTCTTTCAAATCAAAAAGTATATTTTTCAACTCTTTCCAGAATTCTTGCTCAGTGTATAAATTATCTGCAATATATTTTTTTCCTCTCGGAAATAAATCCCTCTTAATCGAATAACTTTTTTTGTTCCTATCAATTAAAATTAATTCCGCCTGTACCTTATATTCTTTTAAAAACGCTAAAACATGCTTATTCTCACTTTTGATATCTGAATCATAATACAAATCCCTCACAGATTTTGCTCCCAAACACAAATCAATTATTTTTATTGCTGTAGACTTTCCAACACTATTCCCACTTTCAATAAAAGCCTCTGGCGTATTATCAACAATCAAACTAAGTCCCTTATTATTAAACTTGATTTCTCTGATTATTTGTTCAGAAGGTTTCATTTTGCGTACTATTAATTTTTCTATTTTCATAATACACCGTTCCTTCCTCAATTGTTATAAGTGATAACAAAAACAGCCAATCTAACGCATAATATATAAAATCCACATATACCTTTTCATCCAAACAGCTATGAGTTTCTAATATTAAATCTTCAATAGATACTGCTTTTTTATATTTTAAAATAGATAATAAAATCCCACCTAAATAATATAATGATAAATTTGGTTCACGTTCAACATTTATAATCATAGCGGTTTCTCCAAAATTTTACATTTCATAAAACAAAAACAAGTAAAGCATGTTACACCTAACTTCATATCCTCTATGTACATTATTTCTGTAGATGACTTAACAGTTTCAAAAATCTCATCTCTTACCATGTCAATCAACCTATCTGAATTATCCTGTACAATTTTAATATCACTCTTACCATTATCTTTATTTTCAAGTAAGATATTGCCCCTTGCCTCATTATACAATTCATTAACATAATTTAATATTTTCGCTTTACCTCTTATATTTGAGTCATCATAAACATTCAAATGATTTTCGCATACATCATAAAATGCAGCAAAGTTTTTAATTATCTCCCGATATTTAATTACATGATTATATTCTATTTTTTCGTCTGGTTTAAACTCTTGTGGTACTGTTGATCTATAATCATCATTTGAACACACATTACCTAATGATTTAACTATTGTAGATGTTAAGGAAGGAATTCTTATAGCATTTTGAATCGGTATTAGAATATTCCCATTATTCTGTGCAACTATTACTCCTTTATTTATTCCACTATTATCTATATGATTATTTCCTAACATCTAGAATATCTCCCGAATTTATTCCACTAATTACTCCTAAGTTACTACCATTATTTTTAATCTGAACATCACCGCTACTCTTTAAATTTCTACTTCTTTCTTCTCTTATTTCTTTCAATATCTTTTTTGATTCATTTTTCGCTCTTACAGCAATAATTGCTGAAACAACTGTAGCCATAGTTGAAATTACATTCAATATTAATGTCCAATCCATATAACTTTTCCTCCAAGATTCTATTTTTTATACTGAAACATTCATTATATCAAATTTTTATTTTATATCCTAAAAATTTTCTTTAGGATATAAAATAGGAATAGGGAATCTTTAAAAATTATAATTTTGTCTGTTTTGTTAAAATTTCCTTTACCTGCTTCAATCTTACTCAACATAGTACTCGACTATGCTTTGCTTTTTTCTATAATTTGGTAAAATAACTTTTTTTAATTATATGATAATCATACCTAATAGTCAATCTTTTTTAATTAATCTTCCACATTAATCTAATTTCAAAATATTTGTAATATTTTAAAAGACATGTTATTCTGAATAAGGATGACAAAAATGAAAATATTAATTGAATTACAAAAAAAATGAGAGAAATTGAAAAGGGAATGGATTATAAAGGTTACCGCTATAAAATTTCAGATATTTTAACAATAATGATTTGCTGACTTTTGTGTAACCTTCAAAATATTTCTGATATATATGACTGGGCAAACGAAGAAACAATAAAAGAATTTTTTCTTAAAAAACTTGGTATAGTAAAAATACCGTCAAGAGCGCAGTTTTATAACATTTTAGGTAAAGCTGAACCAAAAAAATTCAGGGAAGTATTTATTGATTGGATGAAAGAGATACTTGGCTCAAATATAGGCAGAAGAACTATATCAATAGATGGTAAAGGAATCAGAGCGACAGAAAAGATGTTAAATTATGAAAACGCACCACATATAGCAAGCGCAATTATAGCAGAAAGTAAACTTGTAATAAGAGCTTTACCGTGTTAGACTAATGTATTGGAACCTGAAATTTTCTGTAAACTAATGGATATGCTTGATGCAGAGTGAGCAATTATTGTTGATAATGAGCTTCATTGTAAGAAAAAATCAGCTAAAGGTAATAGCGAAAAAAGCGGATTATCTTTTTATAGTAAAGGATAATAATACAAATTTAAAGTCAAATATAGAACTGTATATAAAAAATGAAAAAGCGGACAAATATATAACATCTGAAAAAAACAACGGAAAATTTGAGAAGAGAATGGCTTACACAAGCAATAATACCGACCAGCTTCCGAATAAAGATGATTGGGCAAACCTGAAAACTATAGGAGCTATACATACAGAGTTTGAAAAGAGCAGAAAGAAGACAGAACAATGACATTATTATATTTCAAGCAATGAGTTAAACACCGAAGAATTGCTTAAACACGCACATCTGGAATGGACAATTGAAAGTATGTATTAGTTATTGTATATACGCTATGAGGAAGATAAAAACAAGGGTTTGGGACAAAAATATCCAGCAAACCCTTTATTTAATACGAAAAATAGCTCTGAAAAAGAGAACCTAAAAAAGCAATAAGCTACATTTTAAAGATAAATCTCTATAATATTAATAATTTAGCATAGTTTCTGCTCTTTATTATTTCTTTAAATTATATTTCCGATTTGTTTCCAAAATTAGATTCATGTGATTAATCTTCCAATAGATCTTTCCCCTTTCACTCCCTGTAATCTCAAAACATAGAGCACTTGCCAAACTCCTAATTAAACAAAAATTAAACCCGTTAATATTAACCGCCTCAATTATTTTTTCCTTAGCTCCAGCATCAAATTACACCCCTCAATCTTTTAAAATTACACCTCACCATATTAGTAAAAGAATAAATCATTTCTTATAGACGCTTACCTTTTTAGTAAAACTATCATAAACAATATTCAAGACTTCTTCCAAATCCCTCAGCCTCAAAAAATTCTCGCCGTTTTTCATAATCTTACTGACTTCCTTGTCAACACCCCCTACAGACATAACGTCCTTTTCAAGAGAAACCCCAAAAGACGGTACTTTTGT
>CAJTVH010000023.1 GCA_910579745.1 uncultured Clostridia bacterium
ACCAAAATACTTAAAAAGTACGATAAAAAAATCAGATACAGTATTACGAAAATATCTGTCAAATATATTAGGATAGTCATAAAAAAAGTCTATTATATTAATTATCCAGAGTTTCTTTAATAACTCTCATTGCCTCTTTTAAAGCCTCATCGGTCTTCGCCGGATTTTTTCCGCCGGCCTGAGCCATATTGGGACGGCCGCCGCCACCGCCGCCCGCCGCCGTAGCCGCCGCTTTAACAATGTCTCCGGCTTTAGCTCCTTTTTTGATAACATCGTCCGTAACCATAACAATAAAAGAAACTTTTTCTCCTAAAGGACTCGCCAATACAACTATGCCGCTTTGAAGTTTATCTTTAATTTTATCTCCCATATTTCTCAAATCATTCATTTCCATATCGTTAATTTTAGCGCATACAACGGAAACGCCGTTTACATCCTTTTTCTTTGTTATAAATTCATCGATATGGCCCATTGACATTTTTGATTTAAGCTGAGCAATCTCTTTTGACAGGGATTTGTTTTCGTCAATAAGGGAATTTATTTTATTCATAATATTTTTTCCGCCTATTTTAAGAACCTCTTTAACCCTGTTCATAATCATATCATTTTCTTCATATACGTTCAAAACGCCGTATCCCGTAACCGCCTCAATTCTTCTTACACCAGCCGCGACACCGCTTTCCGAGAGAATTTTAAAGCTTCCGGCCTGTGATGAGTTTTTAAGATGAGTTCCGCCGCAAAACTCAATAGAATAATCCCCTACGCTTACAACCCTTACAATATCTCCGTATTTCTCGCCAAATAAAGCCATAGCGCCTTTTTTCTTGGCCTCGTCAATAGAAAGTTCCTCAACCGTAACGTCAAGAGAATCAAGTATTTTTGAGTTAACCATTTTCTCGACTTTTATAAGGTCCTCTTTACTTACCGCCTCAAAATGGGTAAAATCAAAACGAAGCCTTGACTCAGAAACAAAGGAACCCGCCTGCTCAATATGATTTCCTAAAATATCACGAAGAGCTTTTTGTAAAATATGAGTAGTGGTATGATTTCTCGCTGTAGCGATACGCTTATCTTTATCCACTGAAAATTTAGCTAAATCACCGACCTTTATTTCTCCCGATTTAACAATACCCGTATGAAGTATTTTGTTTCCGCCGAATTTTGTACAGTCCGTAACTTCTATCTCACAGCCGTCAGTTTTTATTAAACCTTTATCGCCAGCCTGTCCGCCCATTTCAGAGTAAAAAGGGGTTTTATCTGAAATAACCGTAACATTTTGCCCCTCCGATACCTTTTCAGATATAACTCCGTCAGTAACAAGCGCGAGTATTTTACATCCGTCCTCAATAAGATTATCATATCCTGTAAACTCACTTTTCATATCGGCGGGAAGTTTATGAAAAATAGTTTCCTCCGACCCCATATAAGTATTTTCTTCTCTCGCGGCTCTCGCTCGGTTCTTCTGGGCCTCCATCTCTTTTAAAAAACCTTCCTCATCAACGCCGATGCCCTCTTCCTCAAGAATTTCCCTCAACAAATCAATAGGAAATCCATAGGTATCATATAATTTAAAAGACTCGCTTCCGCTGAAAACATTTTTTTGCCCCGCCTCTTTAATCTCATCTATTTTTTGGCGAATAATGTCCATTCCTTGATTAATCGTCTCATAGAATCTTTCTTCTTCCACCGTTATTATTTTATAAATATAGTCTTTCTTTTCCTCAAGTTCCGGATAAGCGCCCTTTGAGTTTTCAATAACAACACCGCAAAGGTCTGAAAGGAACTTTCTGTCTATTCCAAGCAATTTACCATGTCTTGCGGCACGCCTTAAAAGACGCCTTAAAACATATCCTCGTCCCTCGTTTGACGCGAGCACACCGTCCGCTACCATAAATGTGACAGATCGGATATGGTCCGTAATAACTCTTATGGAAACGTCCGTTTTATAATCTTTGTTGTACTCAACACCAGCTATTTTGCAAACAGCATCCCTAATCGCTTTTATGGTGTCCACATCAAAAATAGAGTTTACATTTTGTAAAACGGTAGCGAGTCTCTCAAGACCCATTCCAGTATCAATATTAGGATTGGCGAGATTGGAGTAACTTCCGTCCTCTTCTTTGCAGAACTGCGTAAATACAAGGTTCCAAACCTCCATATATCTGTCGCAGTCGCATCCCACGGTACAACCGGGCTTTTTACAGCCATATTCTTCCCCTTTATCATAATAAATTTCAGAACAAGGACCGCATGGACCTACTCCATGTTCCCAAAAATTATCCTCTTTTCCCATTCTGAAAATTTTATTTTCAGGTATGCCAACCTTTTTATTCCAAATTTCAAAAGCCTCATCATCTTCCTCATATACGGAAACAAAAAGCTTGTCCTCAGGAATTTTCAAAACCTTGGTAAAAAATTCCCATGCCCAGGGAATAACCTCATTTTTAAAATAATCCCCGAATGAAAAGTTGCCTAGCATCTCAAAAAACGTACCGTGTCTGGCGGTTTTTCCTACATTTTCAATATCTCCCGTCCTTATGCACTTCTGACAGGTCGTGACCCTTTTGCTTGGTGGAAGCTGCTGCCCCGTAAAATAAGGTTTTAGAGGCGCCATACCTGAATTTATAAGTAAAAGACTTTTATCATTATTGGGAACAAGTGAAAAGCTGTTCATTCTTAAATGACTTTTGCTCTCAAAAAAAGTAAGATATTTTTCACGTATTTCGTTAAGACCAAGTTTCTCCATTTTTTTCTTCCTCCGTTTAATATTTAAAATTACAAAAACTCAAAGAATGATAATTAATAAAGGTTTTATTCATTGAGAATAAAATTTTCGGCTTATTTACAAGTATTTTAATTTTAATATAACCATAATCCGAAAATTTTATCTCAAATCTATATAATATACAAAATATATAAACTTAAAGTTTTATTCTATGTATTGTGCTTTTTGCAGTTGAATATTTTTAAGATTTTCAACATTACTCATATTTTTCTCAATTTTAAGATTTTTTTCAGCTACGTTAAGCATAAGTTTAATTCGATTAAGCTGATTAACCTCGCTAGCTCCAGGGTCATAATCTATCGCCACTATATTGGAAAGAGCGTACCTTCTTTTAATTTCCTTTATAATGCCTTTTCCTGTAACATGATTCGGAAGGCAGGCGAAAGGTTGCATGCAAATTACGTTATTAACACCCTCTGTAATAAGCTCAATAATTTCCGCCGTGAGAAACCATCCCTCTCCCGTCTGGTTACAAAGGGATACAATAGGCTCCGCCATATCTCCTAATTTTTGTATCTCATTTGGGGGAATAAAACGGCTGCTTTTTTCAAGAGCGGTTTTCAAAGGTTTTCTATAATGCTCAACAATTTTTATAAGAAAATCATTTATCAGCCGTATTGATTTTCTCGCGCCAAAATATTTTTCCTCATAGGTCGAGTTATACATCTCATACAGAAAAAAGTCCGCTAAATCCGGAACAACAGCTTCCGCCCCCTCATTTTCAATAAGGGAAACCACATCGTTATTTGCGGTAGGATGAAATTTCACTAAAATCTCACCAACAACCCCCACTTTTGGTTTTACAATGTCTTTAAGCTTTATATTATCAAAATCCTCTACAATTCCCTTAACGTTCTTTTTAAACTCACTGTGTTTTCCTCTTTTAACAGCTTCCTTGCAGATTTCATTCCATTTTTCATAAAGTTTATCACATGACCCTTTTACAAGTTCATAAGGTCTTGTGGCATAAAGCACTCTCATTAAAGCGTCACCATATATGATAGACTGAACCAGCGTATCAAGGAGCTTTATGGAATATTTCCAACCGGGATTTTTTTCAAGTCCAATAGCGCTTACCGAAATAACAGGAATATTCTCATAACCCGCCTTTTTAAGAGCTCGCCTTATAAATCCTATATAATTCGTCGCTCGGCACCCTCCTCCTGTCTGGCTCATAAGAACAGAAATATTGTTCGCGTCGTATTTTCCTGAGTTAATAGCCTTTAAAATTTGTCCAACGACAATAAGAGCGGGATAACAAGCGTCATTATTCACATATCTAAGGCCAATATCTATACAATCCCTGTCAATAGCTGGCATAAGGTCAATATTATATCCGCATGAGGCTATAGCCTCTTTCATTATATCAAAATGAATAGGAGCCATTTGTGGGCATAAAAGAGTATGGGTTTTTTTCATTCCTTTTGTAAATATGGCTCTTTGTTTCCTCTCCTCAGTTCTTCTCGCCTTAAATTTCTTTCTTTTTCTCTCTTCCATAGCGGCGAAAAGAGAACGTATTCTTATTCTCGCGGAGCCCAGGTTATTAACCTCGTCTATTTTAAGCAAAGTATAAATCTTGCCTGAGCTTGAGAGAATATCCGCCACTTCGTCTGTAGTAACGGCATCAAGACCACAGCCAAATGAATTAAGCTGCACGAGCTCAAGATCGTCTCTTTTTGATACAAGAGTAGCGGCGGCGTAAAGCCTTGAGTGATAAGCCCATTGGTCTCGAACATTGAGGGGCCTCTCAACCTCCTCAATATGCGCCACAGAATCTTCCGTTAAAACCGCTATGCCATATCCAACTATCATTTCTGGAATACCATGATTTATCTCAGGATCAACATGATAAGGCCTTCCTGCTACAACTATACCTGTCATATCGTTTTCCTCTATGTATTTTAAAGTCTGCTCACCCGCTTTTTTAATATCCTCCCTAAAATTCTCCTGCTCTCTCCACGCTTTCTCAAAAGCGGACTTCACCTCGTCCGGATCAATCTCCGGAAATTCCTCACAAAGACGTTTAGCGAAAAACTTTTTATCTGAAAAACTAAAGAAAGGATTTCTAAAATCAACGCCATATGTCCTTATTTCCTCAACATTATTTTTAATATTCTCAGGATAACTCGTTACAATGGGACAATTATAATTATTGTCCGCCATTTTTATCTCTTTTCTCTCATAAGCTATACATGGATAAAAAATAAATCTAGCCCCGTTCTCAATAAGATATTTTATATGCCCGTGTACAATTTTCGCAGGATAGCAAACAGACTCGCTCGGTATTGAATCAATACCATTCTCATAAATATTTCTATCAGATTTTGGCGAAAGTAAAACAGAGTATCCCAGCTCATTAAAAAACATGAACCAAAAAGGATAATTTTCATACATATTCAAAACTCTTGGAATCCCCACTATTCCTCTTTTAGCGTTTTCCGGGTGGATTGATTTATATCCAAAAAGCCTTTTATATTTATACTCAAATAAATTAGGTATACAGCTCGCGAGAACTTCTTTTCCCAGACCTCTTTCACACCTGTTTCCGGAAATAAATCTTCTGCCTCCCGAAAATCTGTTAATTGTCAGAAGACAGTTATTCCCGCACCCTCCGCAGCGTGAAAGAGACGTCGTAACCTCAAGATTATTAAGCTCCTCTTTTCCCAAAAGAGTGGATTTATAATCAGGTTTAAACTTTTCCTTAGCGATAACGGCTGCTCCGAAAGCTCCCATAAGACCAGCAATATCTGGTCTTATAGCCTCTCTTTCAGAAATCATCTCAAAAGAGCGCAAAACAGCGTCATTATAAAAAGTTCCCCCTTGCACAACAATTTTTTTACCCATATCCTCCGGATTTGTTATTTTAATAACTTTTTGAAGAGCGTTTTTAATAACCGAATAAGCTAAACCAGCAGAAATATCAGAAACCTCGGTGCCTTCTTTCTGAGCCTGTTTAACTCTCGAGTTCATAAAAACCGTACATCTTGAACCAAGGTCAATAGGATTTTTAGCGAAAAGAGCGATCTTGGCGAACTCCGTAACCTCAAACCCTAATGATTTAGCAAAAGTCTCAATAAAAGAACCGCATCCGGCGGAACACGCCTCATTCAAAAGAACGTTGTCAATCACTCCGTCCTTTATTCTTATACACTTCATATCCTGCCCGCCAATATCAAGTATAAAATCCACGTCATGTCTGAAAAAAGCCGCCGCTTTATAATGCGCCACTGTTTCTATCTCTCCTAAATCCACCATAAGCGCCTCTTTTATAAGCGCCTCTCCATAACCAGTGACACAAGAATTCTTTATTGTTATCCCCTCAGGCATTATCTCATAAATCTCTTTTAACGCCCTGCTTATTGTTTTAAGAGGGTTTCCCTCGTTACTGGCGTAAAAAGAATGAAGAAGCTGTCCGTTTGAGCCTATAAGAGCGATTTTACTTGTGGTAGACCCTGAATCTATGCCAAGAAAAACATCACCTTTGTATATTTGTAAATCTCCCTTAGGAACAACACTCTTATCATGTCTTCCTTTAAATTCCATATAATCGTCACCGCTTTCAAAAAGCGGATTAAGACGATTTATTTCCATTGTCAAATGCTTTTCTTTTCTCATATTTGAAATAAGACCGTCAAAGTCGAATAACTCGCTTTTTTCAGCAGAAAACGCGGCCCCCATAGCGGCAAATAAATGGGAGTTCTCCGTTTCTATGACATTCTCAGGCTTCAAATTCAATACGTCCACAAAACGGTTTTTAAGCTCCGAAAGGAAATGCAAAGGACCTCCCAAAAAAGCTACATTACCCTTAATAGGCTTTCCGCACGCAAGACCCGATATAGTTTGATTAACCACCGCCTGAAAAATAGATACGGCTAAATCAGTTTTGGCGGCCCCCTCATTAATCAATGGCTGAATATCGCTCTTGGCAAAAACCCCACACCTTGCGGCGATGGGATAAATAACTTTATGTTTTTTAGCAAGCTCATTAAGACCTTTTGCGTCTGTCTGTAAAAGAGTAGCCATTTGGTCAATAAAAGCCCCTGTACCACCAGCGCAAATGCCATTCATTCGTTGCTCTATACCATTAGTAAAATAAATTATTTTAGCGTCCTCACCGCCAATTTCAATAGCGACATCTGTTTTTGGAGCTATAATATCAATAACATTCGAAACAGAAACAACTTCCTGAATAAAAGGCATTCCTATCCAGTTAGAAATCGAAAGTCCTCCCGAACCTGTAATCATAGCGTTAAATCTTATATTTCCGAGCTTTTCTTTAGCTGTCTCGATAAGCTCGATTAAGGTTTCCTGAATACTTGACAAGTGCCGCTTATACTCAGAAAAAACAAGTCTCTCGTCTAAGTCAAGCACAACAAGTTTTATTGTTGTTGAACCTATATCTATACCAACTTTAAAATGTTTCATAAAAATTCTCCTCGTCGATACAAAACTTTGTCTTCCTATTATAAAGTATTTTTCAACAAAATACAACAAAGAATTTAAGGAAATCATCAGAAATCCATTTTATAGCAATTCACAAAATTTTTATCTATAACCAATAAAAGAATTCATTAATATATCATTTTTTAAACTTGTATATTCATTCTTTATTGGCTCGCCATATGTAATAATATGTACTTCCCCTAAAATAAAAGAATAAAAAATTTTATCGCTGCAATGTATCTGAAAACTAAAATATACACAAAAAACAAAATACGGTTTTTAGTTAATATATTTTTACGCTACTAATACTCTTGGACATATGGCAATAAAACAGCCCATATACAAATTAAATTTATAAAAATAAATCCTTTATTAATTATAACATAACATCTATTTTATTCAAAACCTCATTTTAAAATTTTTCAATAAATTTTATATGCCGAATTTCTTAAAAATATGTATACAGTCTAGAGCGTATCTGAAAACTAAAATACGCAAAAAATTATAAAAAATAAAACAAAATTGAACCGTTTTCGTTTATTTTTTATAATTTTTTGCGCGTATTTTAGTTTTTTTCAGATACGCTCTAATCTCTTATTAAAAAGTAGATAAAGAGATATAAAAACAAAAAATATTTTATGGGTGCGGCAACGCCACTGTCAACAGCTTAGCGAAAACTGGCAGTGTTCCTCACAGCGCTATTTCAGAAAAAGATGTTTTGATCTTTAAACGCCGAAATTATAAAAAGAAACGCTTTCGGTTCGGGAAACTTTAAATAAAATGATTTTTTTATTTTCTATGTTACGCGTATATATTATATACTTCTTTTAAATTAGATCAGCATTGGTTTTCAAATACATTCTATAGAAACTCAAAAAATTTTTAATACAAAATAATAAAAAAATTCTCTCATATGTCAGACTTTATCAAGGCATGCCCGTTCATATTTTTATCATTTCGCTATAATTTATTTATTTTTAAAATAAGTAAACACCCTCAAAATATTATTAAAATTTTAACAATTTTTTGAGGGTATCCACCGCGTTTATCTGTTATTAAATCTTAGCTGTATTTCATTTATAATAAACTTTAGCGAAACAATAAAATAATAACATTATCATTTTATTGTTTCGCGCAAACCTTCAAAAAAGTTAAATTTATAAAAAACACCACAGGCTTTAAACCATAAAAAACTCAATCATACCAATTTGTGGATTATCTCTAACACACAAAGGTCTAACAACCAATTATAAACTACATTACAATTTCAAAAGGCCAGTCCATTATCCCTCCAAAATCATATACATTTGTATATCCTATTTTAATAAGCTTTTCGCAGGCCACCCTGCTTCTTTTTCCGCTTCTACAATATACAAGTATTTTTTTATTTTTATCAGGAATAACATTTCCCGCCTTTTTCAAAATATCCCCGTTAGGAATAAAAACCGCTCCGTCAATATATCCTTCTCGTACTTCCTCAGGTTCCCTCACATCAAGAATAACGACAGAATTTTCGGTGTCAATAATCTTTTTCGCCTCGACATGAGAAATTTTTTTAAAACCTTTGTCCATAAGCTCTCAATCTCTTTTCATAAAATATTAGTAAAAAAATACATTCACAAAAAATTATTTTTCCAAAGCCTCATATAATTTTCTTAAAACAAAAGCCTCTTGTTCCTTAGAAATCTTGTCGTCGGTAAGTTTTGTAAATGTAGTAAAATCAAAATTTATTCTTGCGTCTTTAAGAGCGAGAACATTTTCAACAACTTGCATTAACTCATATACTTTTATCTCATTCTCAGGATAAAACTTATCATCGGCGTCTCCCTCGGCGATTTTAAGCTGTTTAGCTTTTCCGACAGCCTCAGTATAAGTTTTTCCGTCTGAAATATCAACAAAGTTCCCGCCAATATACTCAATATTATCATCATCACTAATCAAGTCTAAAACATTTATTATAAACTCGCCTTTTTCGACATATTCCTCACTATCAAGAGAAGCCGTATCAATATAATCTTTTAAAGTCGCTGATGAGAAACCGACTTGTTTTAAAAACGCTTTCGCGGCTTTATACGCTCCAAATTCACTAAGAGCGTTCGAATCGGTTCCATTTTTACCCAGAGTATTATCTTTGTATAAAGAATGGTAAAGTTCAGCGTTTGATTTACCTATAGAGTTATATTGTTCAATCAGTATGTCATTAAGATTAATATAATAAGCTCCCGTCTCAGCTGAAAGTTCTTTTACAGCGTTTATATATTCGGCATAAACATCAACAGCCTTGCCGTCTTCGCCAAATTCCAATTTAGCGGCTGGAGAAACAACAATAGGGACAGCTTTTTTATCAAGGGCCGGTTTAATATAATAATTATAAAGATAATATTTAAAAGAACCTTCCGTTTCCTTACCGCCTTTCGGGTCGGTATAATTACTTTCGTTTCCTTTTTCAATATCGTCCGTACCAAATTGAATAATAATATAATCGCCTTCTGAGATATTAGAGAAAACATTCTTATAATTCTCACTTAAAATATAGCTTTTTGAGCTTTTTCCGTCAGCAGCCATATTTAAAACAGTAATTTGGTCGGCAAAGTATTTCTGCAGATAATCCCCCCAGCCTTTTTTATGAACAGCGTAATCACCTCTATCGGAACCCGCGGCTGCTGTTCCACCTATAACATAAACCATAGCGGATTTAAGATCCTCAGTCCGTGAAACCGCTTTATCGGAAACTTTAGAATAAACACAAGCGTAAATACCTTTCTGTCTTAGAGCCTCAACAAGTTTACTTGTTACAATATTTGAACCGAATTTATTATAATGAGTAATATCCATTGTTCCGTCGGATTTAATATTCTGAAGTCCTTGAGTAACCCTTACGCCGTAATTCTCATACATTGTTTTTGTTATCTCAAACATATCCACACAAGCTACATTCATCTCATCGGCCACTTGTAAAACCGCCTTAACATATCCGTCGCCCTCGCCATGATGAGGAGTTATTTTTCCATCCTTGTCAAAAAACACTCTCGCCACAGGAGTAATTAAAACAGGAGTAGCCCCGACCCTTCTCGCTTCCTCAACATATTGTTTAAGAAACCATTTAAAAGTTCCTCCGCTTTCATAAGAGTAAAATGTCTCGCTGTACGGCATATCCTTATAAAAATCATAAATTCCCTGCGGAGTTTTGGACTTTACACCGGCAAGAGTCGGATAAATCCCGTTAGCGTCAGGTACACCAAGCGGAACAGAATGCTCAAGATAAGCGTTTTCATCCGTTCTGGCGTCATTATGTCCAAACTGAATAAAAAGATAATCTCCTTTTCCAAGACCGCTTACAGCATCGGAGAGACGCCCTTGATTTATATAAGAACGGGTACTTCTTCCCCCCTCCGCTTTATTAATTATTTTAACATGATCGCTGTCAAAATAATATTGCAGATATTCTCCCCATCCTCCTATAGAATTATCGCTCCCATAGCTTTTAACGGTAGAGTCTCCCGCGAGACATATTTTAATAACATCATCGTCTATATTATCTTTAGGAGCTGAATACTTGCTTACAGTCAAAGTTGTTTTTAAGAGAGCGTCCGAGGTACTTTCAAAAGCGACAAATCCATTAATAGGATTATTGTCATTATAGCTTAAAGTCATAGCCGGCGTATCCTCGCCCTCAATAGTCAAATAAACTTTTACGTTGCCGTTCTCAATAATTTCTTTTATAAAGAAATACGGATTTTCCTCGCCTCTCGCCTGAGGAACTCGTTTAGAAAGACTTTCCTCGTCTGAGGCGATAAGAACCTCTTCTTTTCTTTCCTCTTTTTTATATAGATAAGCTTTTAAAGAATCGGTGTTTGATCCTCTTTTAAGATTAAGCCTGTAATAAGATTTATTTTTTCCCTTAAAAGCCGTATAAATATCTATTGAGTCGTTGGAGCTTATTCCTCCTTTTTGAGGGTCGAATCTCATTCTTATGTTATATAAAATATTTTCCCAGGCGTTTTCACCATCTGAGCTTTTATATGTAATTAAGTTTCCGTCGGAAAGCCAAAATTTATTCATATCAGAAAAATTATCTCTCAAATAAGGCTTTTTGGCGTTTTCTTTATCAGAAGTTATGAAATCTGTTGTCTCAGCAAAAACACCCTCTCCAAAATTCCCATAAGTAGTCGTCGTCTCAGGATAAACATACGCCTTTATTTTATATCCAAAATCAGAATCCTCAACTAAATAGCTTTTAAATTTCGGTCCCCTTCCCTGCGTAAGAATAAACTCATTTCCATCTTCGTCAACCGCCACCCATTTAATAATGGCATTATCAATATCATCATCGGATTTAAGGTCATATCCGTAATTTAACGAAATAATATCTCCCGTTTTCGCTGTCTCCTGACTAAGGCTTATTTCCTTAACAGTAGGAACAGACGTCCTCTCAGCGGTAACGATAACTATAGCCTGAACCTCAAAATTGTTTTCTTCAGTCCTCGCGCTGACAATAGTTTGCCCTTCTGAAACTCCCGTAACATTTCCGTCCCCGTCAACCTTGGCTATATTCTCGTTTTCGCTTGTCCAATTTATTTTTTCATTTAAAGAAGCCTTTAAAGGCAATACAACAGCGTTAATTTTCTCTGAGGAATTTTGGGGAATACTTAAAGAATATTTGTCAAGCGTAACACCTAAAACCATAGGGTGTCCGTCATATTCGGCAAGAGGATCCTCTGGATTCCACCCGTTAAGTACATTAACGACGGTATAGCTTTCTGCTTGTTCCTTTGTAAGCAGTTTCATAAAATCATTTCTTATAGGCGCAAGCTCAATAGGTTTTTCCTCCGAATCAACAGACCCGTATTCCATATACCTTATTTTATTTTTAACAGTACTGTCGTTCCATGGAACAAAACCAAGCGAGTTAAGACAATCAGGCATAACACACTCGATAAAAACAGTATGAGAGCCATAATAAGGATAAGCGTCGTCACCCTGCCAGGGTCTGCCTAAATCAACAACGCTGTTAGGCTCGTTTCCATATTGTGGGTCCGCCGTCAAAGTACATTTGTAAAATACATATCCAATATTTGAAAGAGTAGTGTTAGCGGCAGTATAGTGACCCCCGTTTTCCCTGTAAGTCATATGAAGATCGCAGTTCTCAAAAAAAGCCGTTCCGTCTCCGAAAATATAATCAACCGTTCCCTCAATATAACAATCCTTCAAATAAGTTCTGGCGTCATTCACATCCCCGAAAACAGTTTTGCCTTTTGACGCTCCCTTAAGATAAAGGGTATCCTGCCGTCCAATAAATCGGCATTTGTTGAAAAACACCTTGTCAGTCATACTTACAAGAGCCACAGCTTGAGCCTGCGGTCTGTGAGAATGTTCGTCTCCAATATTGTAAGAATTTTGGAAAGTAATCCCCTCCGCTTTAAATCCGATAGCGTCTTTCTCAAGAGTAACGGTGGCCGAATCCTGCGTGCCCTTCGCCTTTTGAGGGTCGTCAACGTGCCCATTGGCTTTGTCATATGTAATCACGACATTTTTTGAGCTTACCCCCTCCGGCGCTTTAAAAATAACATAAGGAATCTTTACATGAATTTCCTCCTCATATACACCCTCGTTAATAATAATAGTCAAAGGCGCGTAAACCGTAGGTTCTTCCGTAACAGAATCAAGGGCGTCCTGAATTGAGTGAAATTTAAATCTTTCTTCCTTGCCTACATTAAGAGTGACAGGCCTCTTCGCTTTTTTCATAGGAGCGTTTTCTCCCGCGCCTAAAATATTTTCGACAAATAAACCGTTAAACATTAAACAAATTGACAAAATAGAACAAATTATGCCTTTTATCTTATCATTCAAGTTTATTACCTCCATTTCCTAAAATATATATTTATAAAATCTCCTGAAAATAATTTCTCTTTTTAATTACAGCGTATCTGAAAATTCATGCTAAAAGTATATAAAACCTCATTTTTTTAAAGCTCATTCTTACTTTCTCAAAACCCAAATATCCAAAAAATTATTAAAAAACAAACGAAAATGGTTCAATTAAACAGAAAAGCCTTTCTGTTTCGTTTTATTTTTTATAATTTTTCGCGTGTATTTTAGTTTTCAGATACGCCCCAAAAATTTCTTAAATCGTGTCGCTCCCGCAAAATTTTTTTGCTTTTATGTCTTTTTATCCAGCATTTAAAAAAAATTAGTCTCCTCTATCGCTCAAAAAGCTTATCAATAAATTTATGCCCCTCAGCGATATAATTTCCGCTTTCCCTACCCTCTTTCTCGGTATATTTCCATGTCTTGTCAAGCTCCATCGTGCTGTCATAAATCATATAAGGCACGGGAGTGCTTGTGTGCGTTCTGCAAGCGATAGGAGTAGGATGGTCAGGAAGAATAGCCAGCCTAAAATCAACTCCCGACTTTTTCATTTTATCATAAACAACTTTAACGACTCTTTTATCAAGATACTCAATTGCTTTTATCTTATTTTCCACACTGCCCTGATGCCCCATCTCATCAGGAGACTCAACATGAATATAAGAAAAATCAAATCCTTTATTCAAAACAGCGTCAACCCCAGCGGCAGCCTTTCCCTCATAATTTGTGTTAAGGGTAGCGTCCGCTCCCTCCACAATAATAACTTCCATTTTCGCGCCTACCGCGATGCCTTTAAGAAGGTCAACTGCTGAAATCATAGCGCCCTTTTTGTTGTTTTTAGTCTCAAAGGAATCAAGGGTAGGTCTCGTGCCCGCTCCCCAAAACCAGATAGAATTTGCTTTATTAAGACCTTTTTTCGCCCTTTCAATGTTAATAGGGTGATTATTCAAAATATCATAACTTTTTTTCATCATTTCTTTCAAAGCTCTTTGTTTTGGGAGATACTCGCCGATAACCTTTCCCAAAATATCATGAGGCTGAGATAAGTCCACAACCTCTCCTTTATCCCAAATAGTTAAATGACGATAACTTGTACCGACATAAAATTTATATTCCTCAGTCTCAAGCTCTTTTTTCACGGTATTAATAAGAACCTCAGCATCCTCTGTGGAAATTTCTCCTGAGCTGTGGTCAATAATCGTCTTCTTCTCATATGGCAAATCATCGTCAGAAACAGTGACAATATTGCATCTTAAAGCAATATCTGTATCTTTCATATCAACACCTATACTTAAAGCCTCTAACGGCGAACGTCCAGAATAATATTTTTCAGGATCATATCCCATAACAGAAAGATTCGCCGTATCACTTCCCGGTTTCATTCCATCAGGAATTGTGTGAACAATACCGATTTCAGACTTTTTTGAGAGCATATCCATTGTGGGTGTATCGGCGTATTCCAAAGGTGTTTTCCCGCCAAGTCCCTCTATAGGCTCATCAGCCATTCCGTCACCTAAAACAACTATATATTTCATTGTAAACTCCTCCTATATCAACAAATTAAATATATACGAAAATTAATTAAACAAACAAAACTTTTTAAAACTCAGTAAATCATTATTAATTATGCCTGTAATAAAATTATAATAATCAAATATATTATCGCTTTAAACTATTAAATATAAACTTTCCCGATTCTGATAAATTATTTTCATTCCAACTCTCAGGATTCGCTCCGCTTAAAATAGCGGCTGAAGACTCATTTTTATCGCATAAAGACCAATTAATACGGCTTATTTCCTTCTCATCAAGATAATCGAGCCATTTATTAGCCTCATCAAAATAATTACCGTTATTTCCGCTCGCGTCGCTTGTTCCCCACTCAGTCACAAAAATAGTCGCTCCTTTTGAGAGAGCTTTCTCTATTTTAGGTTTAAAGGCGTCAAGTTTATGAGTTCCCGAATAAAAATGAAAAGAATAAGCGACATTTTCAAATTTGAGTAAATCATCCGCCGCCTCGTCTACATCCTGACTCCATGTATTGCTTCCAACAATGATAAGAGCTTCAGGTGAATTTTTTCTTATAACTGGTATAACCTCCTCGGCATAAGGCTTTATATCGTTTTTCCAACTAACTCCATGAGGTTCATTGCATATCTCATAAATTACGGCGGGATTGCCCGCGTATTTTTTTGAGACCTTATCAAAAAACGCTAAAGCTTCCGACTTATGTTTTTGAGGATTAGCGTCATTTAAAATATGCCAATCAATAACAGCGTACATATCAAGTGAAATAGCGCTGTCAACCGCTGAGTATAAGATATTCTCAGAGTTTTGTCTCTCCGCTTCCCCTGTGGTATAACCTCCATACTCCTCAGTATACATAGCGGCTCTAAAAACATTCGCTCCGCTATCTTTTGTTTTTTGAATACTATATTTATTAGAAAACGACGGAAACCAAACAAGGCCATGACTGCTCATTCCTTTTAAAACGACATTATCTCCGTTTTTATCAATAATTTTACCGTTTACTGCTTTAAGCCAGCCGTGTTTTAAAACGCCGTTTCCAGACTCCGGCGTTTTATTCTTATTATCTTCTATTTTTTTTAAATCCGATTGTGTAGAAATCTCATTTTCAGTTTCAGCGCCAAGTTCGCTTGTTGTCCAAAAGCCCCTCTCATATGTGTTTTTAACAGGAGCACAGCCAATAATACCAATACAAAAACATAAAACAATAAAAGTTAAGAAAAATATTATTTTTTTCATAAAAACATCTCTCCTCTTATTTTATCTCCTCAGCGTAAACTACACCGTCAAGTAAATTAATATCAAGAATAACTTTTCCGTGCTCAACGTGTCTTTTCAAATTTATCTCAACATAAACATACAAATCATCTTTTTCTTCTCTTTTTTCCAATTTATCAACTGAGTAAAGGGAAAAGTCGTTATCCGCTATATACTTAACAATACACGCCATTCCGATTTCTTTTTTTATCTCTATGTATACTGTTATAAACTTATTGTTTTTGTCCGCTCTTTCCTCAAATTTGTGCATAAAAGTAGTGGAAACAAAAATAACAAAAAAACCGAAAAAAGCGCCGAGAAAAAATCCGCTTCCTACAGCGATTCCAACAGCGGCGGTCGCCCAAAGACTCGCCGCTGTTGTAAGACCTCTGACTTTCTCACCGTTTAAAATAATCGTTCCCACACCTAAAAAACCTACGCCGCTTATAACCTGAGATGCCATTCTTCCAGGGTCTACAGCCATCTCATAGCGTAAAATCAAGTACTCGTTTGTCAGCATGGCTAAAGCTGACCCGGCGCATACAAGAGCGAAAGTTCTTAGTCCGGCGTTTCTTTTTCTCATTCTTCTCTCAAGACCTATTATTCCCCCAAACATAACGGCTAAAATAAGTCTTAAAAATATTGAGACAATATTAAATTCACTTAAATAGTTAATAATCTCCGCCATAAGCAGTCACCTTATTTTATTTTCTCAATAACACCTTTTACCTTATCGCGAAATTCTGTTTCAGGCATAGGCTTAGCGTATAAAAACCCCTGGGCGTAATAACAGCCTATACTTTTAAGAAATTTAGCCTGTTCCACTTTTTCAACGCCCTCGCAAATAACATTCATATCAAGTTCTATAGCCATTTCAACAATCTTACATATAATTTTCTGAGCTTTTTGAGAATTTTCAGATTCGTTAAGAAATTCCCTGTCAATTTTCACAACGTCAATAGGTATCGATTTAAGCATATTAAGGGAAGAAAATCCAGAGCCGAAATCATCAATAGAAATTGAGAAACCAAGCCCTTTAAGTTTATTAACCGTATCTATAGCGGTGTCTATCTCCATAAAAAGACTTTCCGTAAGTTCAAGCTCAACATATTTTGTCGGTATCTCATATTTTTTAATAAGATTTTCGAGCCGTTCGATATAAAATGGGTTACTTAGGTGTACTCTTGACTGATTTACCGAAATAGTGATAGGATCTTTCCCGTTGTCAAGCCACTCTTTTATTAACTTAAACACTTCCTCAAGTATAAAAAAGTCAAGCTCTATAATAAAACCCTCTCTTTCAAAAATAGGAATAAACTCTCCGGGATTCATAAATCCGTTCTTTTTTGAGATCCAACGCACAAGGGCTTCCGCCCCAATAATTTTTTCCGTTTTAATATCGACTTTAGGCTGATAATAAACAATAAATTCCCGTTCGTCAAGAGCCTTCTCCATGTTTTCCTCAATTTCTTTTTCTTTTATAATTTTATTTTCCATTTTTTTATCAAAAATAACAATTTTATCGTTTCTTGTCGTTTTAGCTTCTTTTCTCGCTATTTCCGCCATATCCACGGCGGCGTCAACGCTTACGCTCTTATCGGTAATAAGATATATACCGCATTGAAAACTTAATTTAAGCGCGATTCCCCCATCCTCATAATATCTCATTTTCTCATACACTCTTTTTAAAAAACTGAAATATTCTTTTTTCTCATAATAAGGAAGCATAATAAGAAAATTATCCATACTTGACCTGGCTATAACCCCTCCATAAGGCAGCTCGTTATTAAGATTATTGGCAACATACCTTAAAATTTTATCACCCACAAATCTTCCGTAATGTTCATTTATCACCCTAAACTTTGAAATATCAAAAGATATAACAGCAAATTTTTTATCTTTAAAATCATTATCATTTATTTTTTTTATCATTTCCGAAATAAAACCGTTTATATTCCAAAGTCCGGTAACCTTATCAATATAAGCCAAATCAAAAATAGTTTTATCGTATCTTTTCTTAATTTTAAAAATACGAAGAGTAACCTTTACACCCACAAATATAATAATCAAAACAATAGTAGTAAAAATAACAGGATATTTCTCAATATATAAAATCATATTAAAATCATTTTTTCCTGAAACGCTGTATTTTCCTATAATATTGTTTATTTCATCAGAGCTTATGCTCTCAATAGCTTTATCCAAAATAGTAAGCAGTCTTACATCCTCGTTTTTGCCTATGCCGATACATATAGCGTGCCTAAATTCCGGATATTTAAATAATTCTATATCATAATAATTTTTCTCTTTCACGATTTTATCAGCAACGTAAGAAATAATATACGCCGCGTCGGCGTCGCCGTTATTCACGGCCTCAATACACTCCTCCTCAGATTTATACAGCTTCATTTGATCTCTGTTAAATTTGCTAAACAAAAATTTCTCATTAAAAAAATAATTATCAACATAAGCGACTTTTAAAGCTTTTTTATCATAACTAACTTTCTCTTTGTTAATAACCTCACTGTATTCAAGGGAATCCAAATAAGGAGAAGTCATTTTTATACCATTTTTTTCAGCCCAGCTATAATTATAAAAGAAATCGCAAATTATATTGCTTTCGCCTCTTCGTATTTTTTGTATAGCGTCTTTATAATTTTCTGACTTCTCAAACTCAATTTTAATACCCGATTTTGAGGCAGCGAGATTTATAATATCAACAACAATACCCGTATACTTACCGCTTTCTTCGTCAAAAACAGTCATGGGAGGCCTGTTATCCGCTATAGCCGCTTTTATAGTGCCTTTTTCCTTAACATATTCTTTTTCTTCTTCCGTGAGAAAAAGCTCGTCGCTTTTTTTGTCTTTAAAATACTTATTGTAAGCTTTTAAAAAATATGTATTATCATTGTCCCATACTTTTCCCATAGCTTGATTAAGCTCATTTAAAAGCGCCTCGTTTCCTTTGGCCACAGCAAAATAATAAGGGGCGGAATCAAACTCAAAAAGTACATTATAATCATCCGAGTCTTGTATGCCCATCGTTAATATCGCGTCCACATTCCCATTGTCAAGAGCCTCATAATTTTCAGCGTAAGAAGTAAAAGTAATTACTTGAGGCTTAAATCCTTTTTGAGAAGCGATTTTATCCAGCGCTTCTTTCCAAAACGCCTCGTTTACAATTCCTATTTTCATTCCGTCATAATTTTCAAAATCATTCGATATGTATCTGTCGTTATTTCTCTTTGTAACAAGTATTTTATTTCCATATCCCGCGTTCATATCAGAATAATTAATTTCTTTCGCTCTTTCCTCAGTATATATACAGCTGTCAATAATATCAAGCTCACCGTTTTTAAGCATTTCCATACACTGACTTCTGTCACATTTAACATATGTATAATTCCAGTTCGTATATTTCGCTATTTCCTGAAAAAGCTCATAGCTGTATCCCGCTCTTAATCCTATATCGTCTGTATATATAAATCCGTCCATATTATAATCAGGTATTCTTATCGTTTTTTCAGACGCTTCCAAAACCAAAATATTTAAAGAACATAAAAACATAAAAACGATATAAAAAATCAATAAAAACCGCTTTTTAATCATATTTCGCTTCCTTTCTAACGTAGCTGTCCAATAAACTTAACTCACACAAATATTTTCCATATTTTTTATTTAAAGACAAAATCCATAATATCCATAAATTTAATATTTTATTTTAAAAACTTTTAAAATAATTTTTAACAAAATACTCATAAAATATCAATTATAAATACCCGACAAAATATATATATCCGCCATATTTTAATATCTTAATATATATAAATTATAATAATTTTTAGAAAAAATTGCAATAAAAATTTAAAATAAATCACTAAAATGAATTTTCACGATATGTCCAAAATAAACTTTAGGTTAAACTTTTTTAATATGTTCCCAAGGAATAGTCGGCGTCTTTTTACACAAAAACACCGACTATTTCCTGATACATACGGAATTTGCAATTTTTAAGGTCCAAAAAATTAGAAATTTTATAAAAATTGATTTCCATAGAAAATAAATTATAATTTTAAAATACTTTAACCTCTTAAATATCAAATTAAATCCGCCAAATTTATGACGTCTTTAAAATTGTTATACATAAATTACAGATAATTTATAGTTATAAAATATCTCAAAAAATAAATTTTCTAAAAATTATGACTAATCCGTAAACTTAAATGTTCCCAAAAGCTCATCGATAATATCTGTATATCCGTTATAAAGACTCAAACTATCAGCGTGATATAAAAAAACATAGGAACAATCCTCATCAAGAATAAAAATCAAATCTTCCCTTGAAGAATTTTCATCATTCGTAACAAGATCTTTTCTGTCAATTTCAACTTCCTTCCCTGTTCTTTTATTTTTCAAACCTATTCCTGATCCATCGATAGGCTCCACTTTAATCCATTTTCCCTTTTTTCCGCTAATGGTTACGTTAGCTGATTTTACAATTCCGTTTTTTAGCTCATTTGTATATTTGTTTTTTAAAACGTTTATATCTCTCTCATCAGGCTCAAGAGACTCTTTCTTTACTCCCAGCCATACCTCACCGTTATCCGTTTTTAGCATAAATTTAGCGAGATACCCGCCGTCGTCAATTCTTACGTCCCAATCGCCGGGGCAAACCATCTCAAAACTTTCATTATTGTTTTTGTAAATCTTTTGATTATTATCGCTTTGCTTGTAAACAGCAACATTATTTTCATTGTATATCACATCGCCTTCCTCACCAGAGCAGCCTGAAGCAAAAACAACAGCGGCAATAATCGCGACAATTTTTTTCAATCTCATAAAAGTAATACCTCCGAATATAGTTAATCCGCGTTTAATATTAAGCGCCATTAAAAAAATCAATAAAAATTTATTCTCTTGAATTTTCTAGAGCGTATCTGAAAACTATCATAAGCTATCAGCTATATACGCGAAATATCCAAAAAATTATTAAAAAATAAACCAAACCGGTTCAATTAAACAGAAAAGCCTTTCTGTTTCGTTTTATTTTTTATAATTTTTCGCGCGTGTTTTTGTCCTCAGATACGCTCAACATGATAAATTTTATTTTGTTAAAAATTTTTCTGACTCTAAGAATTCACATCTAAGAAAATTTTTATTTATGATAAAATAAACAATATTTATATTACTCAATAATTTAATTATAGTAAAGGATACTTTTTTGTCAATATAAAATTCTTCCGGCTTATTTAATACGTTAAGCTATATTATTTTCCTAATACTTACATAAATTGTTAAGTATAGCCTCAAAATGAGTAAATAATATAATAATTGTCTGTCATATTTAATAAAATTCAAATAATGTATTGTATTTCATTAATATATATTGTATAATATTTATAATAATCTACGGTAAATATGTGTTTTATTAATAATGTGTACTTTACTTGTTTTTGTATTTTCCAAATATTATGCGGCATATAATAAATTTCTTTATATAAGGCTGTACACTTAAAAGATAAGTCCTTTATGCCTTAAGCCGTTTTCAAATCCTCATGACTAAAACACAAATTACTCAACAATAAATAAAAAAGGAGCGTGAAATAAATAATGAAAAGGAAAATAGCACTTCTTCTCGTTTTATCAATGAGCTTATTGTCCGCCTGCGGAAATAATGAAAATGAAAATTCTCAGTCCCCTAATGGGCAGAATCAAGCTCAAAATATTGAGAAACCGGAACAAATCTCAATGATCACAAATACATTTATGCCTTGGGAGGACAACGCGGAGGGAATAAAATTATTTTGTGAAGAATATCAAAAATTAACCGGCATAAAATTAAATGTTGAAATTCCAAAATCATCAACGTATTATGAAAGATTGAATATTATGCTCGCTACAGACGATTCAGTCGATTTATTTGAGACTGGAAGCCTTTTTTATCCCAATTATGCGGCTTACGACCTTCTTTGGGATATGACCGACGCTTGGGAAAACTCGTCAATTAAAAATATTACAAACGAAAACTATGTTGAGTCTCTTAAAATAAACGGTCGTCTCTATGGTTTTCCTCTTAACGCTGGTAATGGAACAGTTACATATGTCAGGAAAGATTGGCTTGATAAACTTAATATTCCAGAACCGAAAACTTATGATGAGTTTCACGAGATGCTTAAAAAATTTAAAACTCTCGGCGATAATATAATTCCTTTGACCGCCGCCGGACTTGTAAATTCCGAAGCTCCTTACAGCCTGTATCTAAGAGAGTTTTATCATGACGCCTCACCCGATTTTTACTTAAAAGACGGAAAATATGTCGATGGTATGACCGAGCCTGAGATGAAAGAAACTTTAACAAGAATGAAAAAAGCCTATGAAGACGGACTTTTAGATCCTGATATTGCGACAAACAAAACTTCCGATTGTAGAAATAAATTTTATGAGGGTATTGTTGGCTGTTTTAATTATTGGGCCGGAACATGGGGTAAAACTATCGATAGAAAAGCCAAAGAAGCTGATCCTTCCGCGCAAGTTGTCGCGCTCAAGCCTTTAGATGGAGTTAAATATCTTGAGAGGCCTCCTCTCGCTATGATAATTTCCAAAAACTCAAAATCGCCTGAAGGAGTGTTTAAATATTTAATTGAGTATTCTCATGACGGTGGCGAAGGGCAAATGCTGTTTACAAACGGTATAGAAAATTATCATTGGCGAAGAATTTCGGATACTGAGACCGAACGTATAGAAAGTCATGAAGTTGACGCTATTTATTTGAAAACGGATCTTTCCATAAATAACTTCGTGGATCCTATGCCTAAGGACCCCCAAATCGAAGAAGGTCTTAAAATGTTTTATGAAAATTCCAAACTCGCGCCAATACCTATAGCCTCAAAAGAAACAGGAGATTTATTCTCCGAAATCGATATAATTCGCCGTGAGATAATAGAAGCTGTCGTAACAACGGATATGACTATTGACGAGGGGCTTAATGAATACAACATACGAGCTTCCAAGCTTGCCAAAAGAGTATTGAAAGATTTGAACTCAGAAGGCGAAAATCCAGAACCAGAAGAAGTAAATAAGGAGGAATAAAAGATGTTTAACAAAATTCAAGTAATTATATCCTCATTTATGGCTTTAGTTGTTATAATAATGGCAATAATAATTGTTTTCTCCACGATTTCCCTTAGTTACACAAAATCCGAATACGAGGATTTGCTCGCCGAATCCACTAATAAATATCGTATGGTAAACTCAATGGAATCATCCTCCACAAGTATTAAATACAGAAAACAGCTTAATTATGATATAAGCTTTGAGCAGCTAAGACTTATAATGTGTATTAAAGAATACATAACGACTTACGCGGAAAGCGGTACCGAAGATGTTAAAATTTTAAGCGATCTTTTGTCCACATTTAAAGAATCCGGTATGGACCCAACTATAATTATTACCACTCTGCAAGATATGGACGACGTCGTTACCGCCTCTCTTGAGGCAAAAGACAGAGAACTTTCTGAATTTACAAATAAACTTATTTGGTTTATAGTTATAGCGGTTATTGTAATACTTTGTATAGTGGCGTTTCTCTGCTATTCTTTACCAAAACATATCGCCGATCCAATTAAAAAGATTTCAGGATACGCTAAAAAAATCAGTAAAGGTCAGCTGGAAAATTTGGATGTTCCAAAAACCCGTATAAAAGAACTTTTAGAACTTACGGATTCTTTCCAAAACCTTACGTCGTCAGTAACAAATATAGTTGAGGAAGTGGATACCGTATGCGTTGAGTTTTTAAATGGAAACAACAGCCAAATACCTCTTGAGAATTCTATACTTGAGGGAAGTTTTCTTGAGGTCGCAACAAAAATTAACGACTTAGTGTCAAGCAGTACTGATATGTTTAATGAGATTCTTAAATCCGTCGGGGAATACGCTAACGGAAATTTTGATTTTGAGCCTAAACAGTTTCAGGGCGAACACGCTATAATAAATAAAGAACTCTCCATTTGTCAGCAAAACTTTAAAAATGTAATAGTTGACATAAACTCTCTTATCTCAGCCGTTGGAGACGGAAATCTTGACACAACCATAGATATATCCGGAAAAACAGGCGATTGGCTCACTATCGTAAATGGATTAAATAATCTTGTAAAATCCGTTTACGAGCCTATAAACGCTACAATTAATGGACTCAATATGCTCGCTCAAGCTAATTTAAACTATCGTATAGACAACAATTTTAAGGGTGTATATAAAGAAATAGGAGACACAATCAATTCTGTGGCTGAAAGTTTGGAAGTATATATTTCCGATATAAACAATGTATTAAAAGCTCTCGCCCAGAAAGACCTCACTATATCAAGCAGTATAGAATATAAAGGCGACTTCAGTCAAATAGGCGTGAATATTAAAAATGTTACTAAAAATTTCAAAGAACTTTTAAGCAGTATGATTTCCGCTTCCGAGCAAATTCAGGCAGGCTCAAAAGATATGGCGGACTCGAGTACAGGTCTCGCTATTGGCGCTACTCAGCAAGCTGACGCCGTAAGAATATTGCTTGAACTTTCCGAGAATGTAAGCGAAAAATCATCTGAAAACTTTAAAGCGGCGACTGACGCTAAAGAATACAGTAACGCCGTGACAAAAGATATTAAAAACGGAAGCCGTCTTCTCTCAGACCTTAATACGGCAATTACAAATATCGCTTCCGCGAGCACAGCTATTAACAACATCAACGCTGTAATTGATGATATCGCTTTCCAAACGAATCTTCTTGCGTTAAACGCGGCTATTGAGGCTGTAAGAGCTGGTTCTCACGGAAAAGGATTTGCTGTTGTCGCTGACGAGGTTAGAAATCTCGCCGGAAAAAGTAAAGCTTCGGCTCGAGACGCCGGAAATCTTATTCAGGAAACTTTGGCAAGAGTTGACGAAGGCGTAGTCGTGGTCAACAATACTATTTCACTTTTGACAAACATTCTTTCTGAAACAACAAAAATTGATACAATTATAGATGACGTTCTTACAATAAGCGGTGAACAGAACAGCCTCTCCGAAAGAATGCAAATTGAGACAAGTAAAATTAATGACGTTGTAAACAATATCAGCGCTACCTCTGAGGAAACCGCCGCTACTTCTGAAGAGCTTGCGAGCCAAATTGAAACATTTAACGAAAACATTACATTGTTTAAAGTTTAATATTAAACTAAGCGGGAGGAAGACTGTTGCCTCCCGCTTTTTTATTTGAACAATAACGCAAAACAGCTGTTATCGCAAAAATTAGTTTTCAGATACGCCCTAATCTATCATTAAAAAATGGATAAAGATATATAAAAAATACTTTACGCCGTTTATCCAGTATTTTTAAAGAAAGATTAATATTAAAAAACCGTATGAATTTATGCCGCCCGGTGTAAATTTAATATTATTTAAACAAAAAAGCTTATACCGATTACGTATAAGCTTTCCTCATAAAACTCATCTTTAGAACTCAATCCTGTATTGTATAATCTTTTTAATAAACGTTGCCACTTCTGCCCTTGAGCAAAAAGCTTTAGGCTGAAATCTTCCATATCCTAAATCACCCATAATACCCGCTTTGCTCACTTTATAAACATCTTCTAACGCCCAGTCGCTTATATTCTGAAAATCAGAATACATTTTTTGAGAACCAGAAAGATCAAAACCCATTTTCTCAATATATTTTGAGATAACAACAGCCGCCTGCTCTCTTGTCACATTAAGATTAACGCCAAATTCCGTTTCGCTTCTTCCTTTAATAAATCCTTGTTCATAGGCCCAGTTCACAGAATCATAATATTCGCTTCCCGGCATAACGTCAAAATATTCTTGTTTTTCGCTATACTCAGGTTTTCCCGCTAAATTATAAAGAGCCTTAATAAAATCCGCTCTTGTAACATTTTTTTCAGGATTAAAATTATTTCCCTGTCCAGACATAATGTCAAAAGCCGAAATAAATTTAATATCGTCGTTATCCCAATGATATTTTATATCTGAATAAGTTTTAGCTTTTCCTATAATAAGGGGAAAGTCCCTGTCTGTTAATACACTGACTTCATTCCCTAAAAAACTATATTTATCAACTTCCGTAAAATAACCGTTTTCGTTAAGCTGAAAAACCGCTTTTTCTTGTCCAGTATAAGGCCCATTATAAACAGTTGTCGCCGCAACGGTATAATCATCGGGATATGTAACTTTTCCATAAATTTCTATAAGTAAATCATCAGTAATTCTTTTTATTAATTCTAAACCGCTCATAGTATCCTCAAAATCAGAGCTTTCCGAGCCATCTCCATCTTTGTTTTTGTTAAATAGCTTTTTGATAAAACCGCCTTCGGGCTCATCATCCTCCGAAGTTAGTTCAACTGTCTCGGAAAATTCTCCTTCGCCGTCAAAATTATTTATATTATCATTATTTCTATTAAATATACTTTTAATAAAACTCTTTTGTGTTTTATTTTCATCTGAGTCAGCCTCATCGGTTTCATTTTCATAAAATTCATCGGTAGTACTCTCAATTTCACTTTCAGACTCATTTTCTTTCTTTTTTGGAAGAAAAACGCTTCTGGAAAGTTTTCTTTTATAATTCCCCACAGAACCCACGGAGTCAATTAAATCGCTTTTATTAGACTCATTTTCATTATTATCATCAAGTCCCTCAATAACGTTTATAAAACATTTACCACTTTGGGCGGAATATCCGTCAAGACTCCTCGCGACAACAAAATATTCTCCGCTATCATTTTCAGAAACACCATCTTTTACGAATATTCCCGAAACCGCGCCATCAATAATTTCTCCGTTTTTATACCATTGATATATAACAGCGCTTCCGTCGTTGGCCATGGCTTCTGTTTTTAAAATCAAAATCTCGCTTGTTTTAATATCACGCTTGTTTTCTAAATTATAAACAAAATTAACACGTTTTTCTTCATCTGTCACAATAGCAACTTCATATTCAATACTTAAATAGTTTGTATCATCAGGAATAAATTTGGCTATGTATTCTCCCGATTTCTCAATGATTTCCTCCTCATCTTTCCATTTAAAACTTCCGTCAAGAACCCTACCATTGCCCTCTGCCTTTCCTCCAAAAAGCTTGCTTGCCGAGATCTTATTCCCAGCAATAACATTTGTTGCGTAAGGCACTTCTAAAACCGTCGGTTCAGCTTTCTCAATTATAAACTCAAAATTCTTCTCAAAATACTCATGTTCCTTGTCATTCACTATAACCTTAGCGGTATATTTTCCAGCGTTAACAGGTAATTTCTCCAACCTTTTACCATCTTGATAATAAATAACCTTATAATCGGCGTCTGAGAAAACGTCTATTCCCTGTCCTAACGAATTAAATGTTTTTGAGAACCCTGATACTTTTATCTCATCAAAACTTTCCTCTTTAACGCTTTTTGTTTTAAACTCCATAACATCCGAGAAATTAGCCTCGTCTTCCAAAAGAGAAAATACCCTGCATTTATAGTTTTTATTATTTTCAAGTTTCGATACAATAACGTTATAATAATCGCTATTTTCGTCTTTAACAAGTTTCGCTATATTTTTTTCCGATATAGAATCGTCAATAAGCCACCCTCTGTCAAAACACTGCACACCTATTCTCAAATCATCTGAATATTTCATATTATCAGGAATTTTCACTTTAAATGAAACATCCACAAAATCATCGTTTCTAAGATTTTGAAAAACCTCGACATCAACTCTGTTAATCTCCGAAATTTCTTTGGCTGTATAACTTCCTCCGCCATTTTCTTTAACATTCGCTATAAATGCTGTATTTTTATTTTTAATAATTATTTTATTGTCACTGTTCGGCAAAAATAAGTACAACTTTCCGCTAATATCTGTTTTTGAGATAAAAGACTCTCCGTTTATATCAACCTCAACCATTTCTGAGGAATTTATTCCTTCCAATTTTATGGAATTACAAAAAAGCTCTTCTTTTTTTGAAGCGCTGTTTTTAACTGTTTGTTTGGTTTTTATATCAGCGGAACAATTTCTTATAATAATTTCTGAAAGCCCTTCACACTCATCGGTCGCTTTTATGACGCCGCCGAATATTCCTACTTTTCCGTTAAAATTACGCGACGTAAGCAAACCTGTTTCTCCGTAAATATTAATTCTTCCATCGTTATTAAAATTTCTTACCGTATTTAAGGAACCGTCAATAATTTTAAAATCAACATTTGAGCTTTCCCCTATATTTATTCCGTTGTCAGAGGAAACAGAAACACCGTTTAAAATTATCTCAGTATCGATATTCTCATCAATATACACACCATATCTCGACGTACTTCCAATAAGCATTACTCTTATGCCATCATAAAGAAAAGTCTCCTTTTCATTTTGGCTGATAGTTACCCCTATTCCGTTTACTTTCCTAATTATAATATCACCTAAAGACACATCAAAAGAGACATATGGAATTTTAGATGAAGCAAAATTAATGGCAGCTCCCGAAGTATTAATATTTGTAACCTCTGTAAAATTAGTCAGGGAAAAATTATCTTTTGAGTCAGCGCTTTTAAATTTAAGCTTAAAATCAACAGACCCGCTTCCTATAGCGCTTGAGGAAACCGTTTCATCCGTTTCTTTTTCATATATTTTTTCAGTTATTATTTTCCCGGAATTAATCTTTCCGCTTTTACTTAAAGGTGTTACCTTTATATTTGTGTTATCATCTATGTAGTCATAAATTTCCTCAGCGTCACTTTCAGTATTGACTGAATTCTTTAATCTTTCCTCAGCGTCTTTCGGAAAAATATTCATTTTTTTATTTTCTTGATTATTATTTATATAAGCCGTATCGGCTGAAATCAATTCCGCTGAAGAGGCCGCGGACATGCTTAAAACAATAATCAGCCCCATATTAACATTTTTTCTCATAAAAATATCCCTCCAGAAAACTAAATCCCAATACCCTGTTTAAAGACATAATAATACATATTCACGGCAATACCCTGTTTTATTAATTATAACATATATTACTGATTTTTTCAATAACAAAACTTATCATATTATAGAAAGGCATTTTCAAAAAATTGATTTTCTATATTATATCTTGACAAATTTAAAATAATAAATATATACTATATGTAAACAACTAAATTTAACAAAGAAAGTCGGCGATAAAAATTGAAAAATAAAATAACCGAAAAAACTCTTTCAAAAAATGAAATATCAGAAATATATAAAAAATACGCAAAATACGATTTTCCAAAAGATGAGCTGAAAACATTGACTCATATATTAAATTTATATAATAAAAATATTTATTTAGGAAAAGGATTTTTAGCTGACAATGAGTTAAAATCATATATGTTTTTCGCTATGTCTGAAAAATATCGGGAATGCGCTCTTTTAGATTTTTTTGCCGTAAATCCGGTATGCAGAAATAATGGATTCGGAAGTCTCTCTATAGATATGATAAAAAATACAATTCCATTTAAAAACGGGATAATAGCGGAAATTGAAGATCCAAAATATTCCAAAACAGACAAAGAGAAAACAATCCGAAAAAAGAGAGCGTCATTTTATGAAAAAAATAGTTTTATAAAAACCAATATAACAAGCGTCTGTTTTGGTGTACACTTTTTGATAATTTACCTTCCGTTAAAAAAAGAAAATATTCTTTCCGATAATGAGATAAAAAATATTTTAAACGATATTTATAAATCAATTTTCTCAAAATACGATTTTGAAAACAACATATCTATAGATATAACATCCTCATAACTTTATGAAATTCAGGAAACAGCCAAAATATTTTAGAGTATATCTTAAAACTAAAATACATAAAAAATCATGAAAAAAGAAATTGAACTGTTTTCATTTATTTTTTCATAATTTTTTAGACATTGGTATTTTGATAAAATGAAAATAATCATCAAAAAAATAATAGTTTGTATATTTTTAATAATTGACAAGAGTTTTCAAATACACAATAATGAAAATTCAAAATATAATTCAATATCACTTAATTAAGTATAAAATATAATAAACTTGTTAATAAAATTTAAAACTCTCAAATAAATATATATTTTATACCACATTTATACCTTTATCCCTAAATATATTTTTAACTTTCTCAACATCTTTCTCAAGAGGCGGCATAACGTCTTTAAGTTTATATTTAAGTTTTAGCTCTTCCCACTTATACTCACCCATTTTATGAAACGGTAAAACCTCAACTCTTGAGACATTATTTAATCCCTGTACATAATTAGCGATTTTAATAATATCCTCAAAATCGTCATTTACCGTAGGAACAAAAACAAATCTTATCCAAGTATCAATATTTTTCTCATTGAGCCATTTAGCGAACAGCAATGTGTTTTTAACGCTTTTTCCTGTAATGTTCTTAAATCTTTTATCATCAAAAGCTTTTATATCTAAGAGTACGAGATCGGTATATTCAAGAACCTTTTTAACATTCTCGTCAAAAACATTACCTGAAGTATCAACCGCCGTATGAATATTATTTTTTCTGCACAGCTTAAAAAGCTCATAAATAAACTCACTCTGCATAAGTGGTTCTCCGCCTGTAACGGTTATACCTCCCCCCGAAAACCGCATAAACTCTTTGTAATTTTTAATATCTGAAAACAATTCGGAAACAGTTGTCTCCACACCCTTATCATCGCTCCATGTATCAGGGTTATGGCAGTATATGCATCTAAGCGGACAACCCTTAAAAAATATAACATATCTTATCCCGGGCCCGTCTACGCTCCCACAAGTCTCCACCGAATGAATTTTAGCTTTAATCTCCATAAAATCTCACCTTCGCTAAATTACCGAAACACCAATATTAATGTAAACAGCAAAATTATACCACAGCAATTCCATTAATAATATAGAATTTTTTAATCACTGCAGTATAATCTTCATCACTTATAGCAATTCGCAAATTTTTTAACGCGGAACCAGTAAAAAAATTCTTTAATATATCTATTTTTCCATAACTTGTCCGTTCATTCTTTTATAGGTTCGCTATAGGCCATTAAACAGATCTATACAACACTGTGAAAAGTTCTGTTTATAACGTCAAGCTGCTGTTCTCTTGTAAGTCTTATAAAATTTACGGCGTACCCCGAAACTCTTATAGTAAGTTGCGGGTATTTTTCAGGATGATCCATAGCGTCGTATAATGTCTCTCTGTCAAGAACATTAATATTTATATGATGACCCTCATCATAAAAAAATCCATCCATAATACCCGTAAGATTTTTTATCTTGTCATCATCACTCTTTCCGAGTGCCTGAGGAATAATTGAAAAAGTATAAGATATACCGTCCTGAGAATATTCGTAAGGAAGTTTTGAAACAGATTTAAGAGACGCTACAGCGCCTTTTGTATCTCTTCCATGCATAGGATTCGCTCCAGGAGCAAACGGCTCTCCCGCTTTTCTTCCGTCCGGCGTGCTTCCAGTCTTTTTCCCGTAAACGACGTTAGACGTAATTGTAAGCACAGACATAGTCGTCATACTTTGTCTATAAGAAGTTTGCTTTCTCAATTTTCCCATAAAACTTTTCACTATATCGCAGGCTATTTTGTCCGCTCTATCATCATTATTTCCAAAAGCCGGATACTCACCCTCTACCTCATAATCCACAGCGAGACCCTCGTCATTTCTTATAACCTTGACTTTAGCGTATTTAATAGCCGAAAGTGAATCAGCGACCACTGAAAGCCCCGCTATACCACAAGCTTGCGTACGAAGAATCTCTTTGTCATGCAAAGCCATTTGAAGCCTCTCAAAATTATACTTATCATGCATAAAATGTATAATATTAAGACTATTCATATAAACTCTGGCTAGCCATTCGGTAATCTGCTCAAATTTACTTATCACCTCATTATATTCCAAATACTCTGATGTAATCGGAGCGAACACAGGAGCTATTTGCTCGCCGCTTTTCTCGTCCTTCCCGCCGTTAATGGCATAGAGCAAAGCTTTAGCGAGATTTGCTCGCGCGCCGAAAAATTGCATCTGTTTTCCTATTCTCATAGCGGACACACAACAAGCGATGGCGTAGTCATCCCCCCAGTATCTTCTCATAAGATCGTCGTTCTCATATTGTACAGAACTTGTCCTTATAGACGTCTTAGCGCAAAAATCTTTAAACCCTCTCGGCAAATTAACAGACCATAATACAGTCATATTTGGCTCCGGCGCCGGCCCTAAATTATCCAGAGTATGCAAAATCCTGAAACTGTTTTTAGTAACAAGGGTCCTTCCGTCCTCTCCCATTCCTCCTATTGATTCTGTAACCCATGTTGGGTCGCCGGAAAAAAGCTCGTTATAGTCTGGAGTTCTCAAAAACCTTATCATTCGAAGCTTCATAACAAAATCATCAATAATTTCTTGAGCCCCGCACTCGTCAAGTATACCCTTTTCAAGATCTCTTTCTATATATATGTCAAAAAATGTAGAGGTTCTTCCAAGGCTCATCGCCGCTCCGTCCTGCTCTTTTACCGCTCCAAGATAAGCTAAATAAGTCCATTGAACCGCTTCCCTAGCGTTCTCGGCGGGTCTTGTAAGGTCAAATCCATAACTTTCCCCAAGCTTGTTAAGCTCATAAAGAGCTTTAATTCCCTCGCTTATCTGTTCTCTTAAAAGAATTGTCTCAAAATCAAAATTAAGCGGGGCGGTTGACTCAAGCTCAAGTTTTTTGTTTTCGATAAGAAAATTTGTTCCATACAACGCCACCCTTCTGTAATCACCTATAATTCTTCCCCTGCCGTAAGCGTCCGGAAGTCCTGTGATTATACCGGAATGCCTAGCCTTTCTTATCTCCTCGTTATACGCGTCGAATACACCGTCATTATGAGTTTTTCTGTATTTAGAAAATATTTTCGCCGTGTCCTCGTCAATTTTATAGCCGTAAGACTCTAAAGCCTTTTTTACAACTCTAAGACCTCCATAAGGCATAATAGCCCTTTTAAGTGGTTTATCAGTCTGCAGTCCTACAATCCTCTCAAGCTCCTTGTCAATATATCCGGCGCTGTAAGCTGTAATTCCGGCAGGTATTTTTGTCTCGGAGTCAAGAATACCTTTTTTATGTTCCTCTTTCATAAGTTCCATAACTTTTTCCCATAGCTTCTTAGTTCTCTCCGTAGCTTCGCTTAAAAAAGAATCATCCCCTTCATAAGGCTTATAATTTTTCTGAATAAAATCTCTTACATCAACCTCTTCTCTCCATACTCCGCCGTTAAATCCATCCCAATGCTTAACATAACAATCTTCCATAAATACCATTCTCCTTATATTTGTTAAAAATCATTTCTTTATATAATTATTTCTTATAAAATAAAAAATTATGTACAAAAAATGAGAGCTTTTGTTTTCCAGACAAAAACTCTCATTTTCCATAAATACTAAAAAATATCAATTAACTTATTATATTAAATTTGTTTCGGGTTAATCGATATTAGACCTATTTAATAACCTCCGTAACAGCGATTGGCAAATTCTTTTCCCACATACTTTACATATTTTTTTTGAAATACTTTCCAAGTATTCATACAAAAATCAGGCTTCATATGGCAAAAAACCTTTTGTCAATAATTAATCACTTAGGTCATTGAACAAGCCTATTTTCTTATTTTGCCTCGCAAATTCCGCAGCCGATTCCATTTCCTGAGAACATAATTATAAACAGAATCAAAATAAGCATTGAGCTGTCGCCGCTTCCGCATCCACAGCCGTTTCCGCCTCCAAAACCGCAGCCCGGCATAAGCAAAAGAATAAGTAAAATCCAAATAAAGCTGTTTCCACCAAAATTCATAAATAAAACCTCCTAAAATTAAAATAATTGTTTACACATCTATACTATGAGCCAAAAAGAAAAAAATGACTAAATTTTAAAAAAAATAATAGTACAGGCTATAATTTGTCACAAAGTCAAAGTAAAAAGCATACATTGTTTATTAAGATACTTTAAAGGAGTTCAATAAAATGGCAGAGCCTGAAAAAAAAGTTCAGTTAATATTAGAATGTACTATGACGCAGGCAAAAGAACTTTTAATAAGCGAGATAGCTACGCTTAAATACAAACTTCCGTCAATAAACTCCTACGTTATTGAGATTTATGAAAAAGACCTTCCAAAAATAAAAAATCTGGAAGGACTCAAAGCTGTTTATGAAAACACAAGAATAACAGCGCAAATGGATAAAGCGAGAAAAATATTAAACGCGGATTTCGCTGAAAATAACGGATATATGGGAAAAGGAATTACAATAGCGTTTCTTGATACGGGAATAGCTCCTCTTAAAGATTTTACTTATCCGGAAAACAGAATAATATATTTTAAAGACTTCGTAAATAACAAAACAGAGCCTTATGACGATAACGGTCATGGTACTCACGTAACGGGTATATGCTCTGGAAACGGTACTCTTTCCGACGGAAAATATAAAGGAATCGCGCCAATGTCGAATATAATCTCTCTAAAAACACTTAACAACAAGGGAAGCGGAAATTCTTCCGATGTACTCGCGGGAATACAATGGATAATAGACAACGCCAAAAAATATAATATAAAAATAGCTAATCTTTCTATAGGAACAGAACCTCAAAACTCAGACGATCCCTTGGTAAAAGCCGTGGAATATGCGTGGGACTCCGGAATAATAATAACTACCGCGGCCGGAAACAACGGACCGAAATCAAGTACGATAACCTCGCCCGGAACAAGCAAAAAAGTAATAACAGTTGGAACCGCGAACGATAATAACTTTGTAAATATTTCTGGAACAAGCGTAATAAATTTTTCAGGAAGAGGCCCTACAAAAGATTGTATAATAAAACCGGATATTCTAGCGCCCGGAACAGATATAGTATCATGCATGACTCCAACTCCTTATAAAAGCGAAAAAGAAGAAATAGCTCAGGTAGACGAAAATTATATGAAACTCAGCGGAACATCAATGTCTACACCTATGATAACCGGAGCGATAGCGCTTCTTCTCGAAAAATACCCTAAAATGAAACCGGATGATATAAAATACGCTTTAAAACGTTGCGCTGTAGATTTAAATTTTCCTCAAAACAGGCAGGGCTGGGGAATGGCTGATATAAAAAATTTAATAAAAGAGGAGGAATTTCATGTCAGACATTAAAAACTTAATAGAGTTAAATGATTTAATCAATAACGGAAATTCTCTTAGAGGCGATTTGAGCGAAGCCGCCGAATTAATAAAAACAATGTTCAAGCAAAAATATATCTCAAAGCTTGAAAATGAGTTAAAAATACAAAAGCAAATTCATCAGAAAAATCCAACAAAAGAAATTCAGCTCATACAAGCCGTAAAACCTTTCATAAACAGTGAACGACACAAAGAAATCGATTCTATAACAGATACTCTCATAAACATAACAACATTAATGGACATACAAAAAGATTTTATAAAAAATAATGAGAAAGAAAAAGACGAGGAACCGCGAATTAAAGCAATGGATACAATTTTAACCGAAAAAAACGACCCGTCCATAAAAAAAGACGGAATATATGACATAGACGAAAGCTGTCTTTTAACAAAACAAAGTTCGGGAAAAAATACATCCTCAAATTTTTTAATTTACTCCTTATTCGCCATTATACTCTTTAGTATAAAACAATAATAAGATTATAAAAAGCGGTTAAAGCGTGTCGAATATCTCGACATGCTTTTTTACATATTTTTTTCAATTATTCCTTTTACAGCCTCTAACCTTTTGGCTGTTGAACCTGAAACCTCGCCTTTTTCCGCCATTTCCTCAAATTGCTTAAAAGTTACCCATTTTGCCTCCGTTGTTTCTCCTGGCTGCATTTTCAGCTTGTCGATTTCAATATCTTTTTTAAGCATATATATATCAACAAAAGCGAAGTGACCTTTTCTCGTCCCCATAAGAGTGTCTATTTTTATAAGCTCATCCTTTAAAGCGGTAATTCCCGTTTCCTCAAAAAGCTCTCTTAAAGCGGCATTTAAGCTTGTCTCCCCGCTTATAACGGAACCTCCCGTATTTTCCCATAAATTAGGATATATTTCTTTGGTAGGCGCTCTTCGGGTAATAAGAATTTGCTTCTTGCTGTTTACTGTAATAATAGAAACAACAATATGATATTCGTCATCATTCAAAGGGATGCCTCTTTGATGAGTTTTATTAAGCGGTTTCCTGTTTTTATCATATAAATCCCAATATTCCAAATAATTACACCCCTTATTAATAAAATACAATACAACTTTATATAATAATAGCATATATAAGCAATTATTGTCAATTACAGTTTATTTGTTAACTTTACAACAATTATTGAATTATGTGGTATTGCTTAAATTTAATTTTATCAATCTTTTAAACATTGTTTTATAAAAAATAATAAAACATCCAATATATGTTATATGTTATTTATTTTTCCTTGATAAAAAATATCGTAAATGTTATAATAATATATTATTGAAAACTTGTTGTAGTTAAAAAAAATATCAGACTTAATCAAAAATTTTAAAATCGACGAATAAATATAGATTTTGTTATTAGGCAAATCTTAATTTTCAAAATAATTCCTAAAGCCTACAATTTAAGATAACTTGACACAATAATTGGAAATACCTGCAAAATCTTTGAAATCATAATCGCGCGGTTTTTCCTTAAACAAAGTATAACGGCAAAAAATATATTTATACGCCTTTTTTAAAGTTCGTAAACAAGATTATCGTACAAATACAAAAACTTTTATAGATAGGAGAACTGCGTAATGAAAAGCTATTTAGAGGAATTTAAAAATGAGCTTACTGATTTTTATAATAAAACAGAACAATTTTATAACAAAGAAATCAGTGTAAAAGAATATAAAAGTTTTTCCGGAAAATACGGAAGTTACGCCCAAAGAGGCGGAAACGCTAGTATGATAAGACTCCGTATGACGGGAGGAATTCTTACTATACCGAAATTCAAATACATTGTAGATACAATAAAAAAGTACAATATAAATAAAATTCACTTCACAACTTGTGAAACAATTCAGCTTCATAACTTAAATAAAAACGATTTATGTGAAATTATGAATTCCGCTTTTGATAATGGAATAATAACAATCGGAGGCGGCGGCGATTATCCAAGAAATGTAATGTGCTCCCCTCTCTCCGGTGTGGAATTAAATGAGAATTTTGACGTAATGCCTTACGCTGAAAAATCGGCGTCTTATCTCCTCTCTTTTGTAAATTCGGTAAAACTTCCGAGAAAGTTAAAAGTTTGTTTTTCAAACTCTCCTAAAAATAAAACCCATGCCACATTTCGTGATTTGGGTTTTGTCTCAAATAAAGATAAGACTTTTGACGTATACAGCGCCGGCGGATTAGGAAATAATCCTAAAATGGGCGTATGCGTAGCCAAAAAAATCTCCCCTGAAGACGTTTTGTATTATATAAAAGCGATGATAATTATATTTACAAAATACGGTAATTATGAAAGCAGAGCAAAAGCTAGAACACGATATATGCAAGACACTCTCGGAGTTGAAAAATATATAGATGAATATAACAAAATCCTTGAAAAAATAAAATCAGAAGAAGATTTAAAAATAGATGTCTCACCTAAAGAAATATCAAAAAGAGGGGTGCCGAAAGACATCGAGTCAGATATGGTTATAAAACAAAAACAAGAGGGACTTTACGCTTTCAGATACCACCCAATAGGAGGTACGCCCACAATCGAAAATTTTATAAATTTATACGATACAATAAAAGATTTTAAAGACGTTGAGGTAAGAATTTCACCTGAAGAGGAATTATATATAATAAATTGTACCGCTGAGGAAATTGAAAAGATTTCAAACACTATAACAGATAACGCTGAAAATATTTTTGAAACCTCTGTAGCATGTATAGGAAATTCTATTTGTCAGGTAGGCTTAAGAGATTCTCAAGCCCTTGTTAAAAAATTATCTGAAGAAACAAGAAAACACAATTTTAAAAGTAGAATCTTGCCGCAAATTCATATTTCCGGATGTCCCTCTTCCTGCGGAACTCACCAAATAGGAATAATAGGCTTTCACGGAACGGCAAAAGTAGTTGACAAAGTACCTCAACCGGCTTTTTTCCTCCATATAAAAGGAAATGAACGCAGACATGAGGAAAGATTCGGAAAAATCTTAGGCGTAATTCTCGAAAAGGATATTCCCGATTTTATAGTTGAACTAGGAAAAACTGTTGAAAAAGAAGGCACAACATTTGAAAACTGGCTTGAGAACAACGAAGATAATTTTAACAAAATCGCTGAAAAATATATACAAAAATAATTTTATGTTCTTAATATATTCGGCGGATTTTAACCGTCGAATATATGACTCACCTGACTACCGGCGATACATAATCGCTTTCCTCCATATAAAAATAAATAACTGATACTAAATACCATTTAATTTTCTATATAAAAGTCTAATAATTTGTTTACACATTAATTTATATAAATCTTTTAATGGTGTTTAATATAAAAATGGATACAAAGGAGATTTTAGTAAAAAATGGACACACTTTTTGTAAAAACAGAGCAACATCAGTCGGAATATCCTATTTTTATAAAAGACGATTTTAGTTTTCTTGAAAAAGCTCTTAACGACTCCAGATTCTCCGGAAAAAAAGCTTGTGTTATAACAGACAGTAACACAAAAAAACTTTATCTTGATATAATAACGGAAATAGCGGAAAAATGTTTTTCAGAAGTTTTTGAATATAGTTTTGAGGCAGGCGAAAAAAGCAAAACGCTCGATACAATAAGCGAGTTTTATAAATTTTTCACACAAAAAGGACTTGACAGAAAATCCGTTATAATAGCGCTTGGCGGCGGAGTTGTGGGTGATATGGCTGGCTTTGCCGCTGCTACTTATATGCGGGGAATAAAATTCATACAAATTCCTACAACCTTGCTTTCCCAAGTAGATAGCAGCGTAGGCGGAAAAGTCGGGGTAGACTTTTTCGGAAACAAAAATATGATAGGCGCTTTTTATCAGCCGGAATTTGTGTATATAAATATAAAAACTTTAAATACCCTTCCATATGAGCAAATTGCGGCTGGCATGGCGGAGGCAATAAAATACGGATACATAATAGATAAAGATTTTCTTAATTATTTTAAAGATAATATGGAAAAAATAAAAAAACTGTCGCCGAAAGAAATAAAACAAATAATTTATACCTCATGCAAAGCAAAAGCTTATGTAGTTTCCGAAGATGAGAAAGAATCCGGACTTCGCGAGATTTTAAATTTTGGTCATACATTTGGGCATTCCATAGAATCTCTTTCAAACTTCGAGCTTCTTCATGGAGAATGCGTCGCTATAGGAATAATATCAGCATTAAAACTATCTTTGGACAGAGGATATATAAATCAGATAGACTTAAATTTCGCTAAAAAACTTTTCAGTTTTTTTGAGCTTCCGATAAACATTAAAGATTTTGATAAAAACAAAATCTTTAAACAAATGTTTTCTGATAAAAAAACAAAAAACAATAAATTGAATATCGTACTTTTGAAAAAAATCGGTTCCGCTTATACTGAAAAAAATGTCAGCGACCAAGAAGTTTTAAACGCGATAGAATATATTGTAAAATAAGATATAATAAAGGAGAAAAAGTATGTTTTATATTTTGCCCATTATATCATGTATCGTCCTTATAACTATTGACCAAACAATAAAATATTTTACCGTTCTAAATTTTTATAACGGAGGAAATTTTGAAATAATAAATAATTTCTTCTATCTTACTTACACCGGAAACGCTGGAGCAGCTTGGGGAATTTTTAATGGAGCGAGAATTTTCTTTCTTGCGGCAACTTTAATTGTAATAGGTTTTATAATAGTTTATTATATAAAAATTCCCAAAATAAAAAATACAAAATGGCTAAGAATAGCTCTTGTTTTAATAACATCAGGAGCGATAGGAAATTTTATTGACAGACTTTTTAGAGACGGCGGAAAAGTAGTTGATATGTTTCACTTAACCTTTTGGGGATATTACAGCTTCCCTGTTTTTAATTTCGCTGATATATTAATTGTATCTGGCTCAATTTTATTAGCTATAGTTATTTTTTTCTGCAAAGATTTAAAATTAAAATAAATATGGCTTCACTTTAAAATACTGCCAGACTATAAAAAACAAAATAAGTCGACAAAAACAATTGTTTTTTCGGCTTATTTCATTTTCCTAAATTTTTTCAACACCCTAAAAAAAGACCTGTTTTCCCCATATCTCAGGCAAATTTCAAAAAAAATTAATCATTGTTTACAAATGTTTTAAACTTATTAAAAATTAAGGAAACTTATCAAAAATTGCGGAATAATCATATTTTTTTATAAAAAAATTATTAAAAGTTAATAAAACTATTCAAAACTTTTGTGGGAAAAATGTGGGAAAAATTTATTACTATAATAAATAAACTAAAAAAAGTGAAACCTGTCTTTGAATTATTTCAGACAGGTTTTATTTACAAAATCTTTCAATAATTCCTTATAATCAATTCCCTATATTTTCTATTGTCCCTTGCATACTTTGTTGTCAAATTACTAAGCCTTTCCACAGTCTCAGCCTTAAATCCCGAGTACAGCTCTCTTACATACTCACAGTCATTATAACTCAATATAAATTTTCCCTTAATGCTTTTTAACATCTCAGCTAACTTTATATGATTTTCCTCCGAAAATTCCTCCTGATAATATTTCTCAGCCCCATAGTATGGAGGGTCTAAATAAAAAAGCGTGTCTTTTTTGTCATATCTCTCAATTATTTTCTCAAAACTCATATTCTCAATAATGACATTGCAAAGCCTTTCCTGTACCCTGTCCAAATAATCAGCCATAGTATTTATATTTTTTTTATCGCACCCAAAATGATGACCTTTACTTCCGTAACTTGTTTTTATAAGCATAAAAAACCTCACGGCCCTTTGAATGTCCGTCAATCCCTTAAATCCGCAGCTTTCTTTCATCTCATTAAATAACTGACGGGAATTTAA